>JAHFFX010000226.1 GCA_023247755.1 Candidatus Omnitrophota bacterium
ACGTACGGGGAGGATTCGTCCACGCGCCGGGTGGAGCCGGAGATCGCCAGGACCTTGTGGACCGTATGCATGAGGTGCTGGCTGTCGGTGAACTTGACATTGCTCAACTCGATCTTTCCGTGCCGCTGGATATAAATTCTGTGCGGGCCATTGATCATGATCTCGGTGATGGACGAATCTTCCATGAGCGGCCGCAGCGGCCCGTAGCTCATCATCGATTCAACGATCTTATTGACCAGGGCGAGCTTCTGCATGTCGGAGAATTTCACTTCATTCTCTTCGCAGAACGTCTGGATGGCCCTGGCCAGGAACTGCCGCAGCTTCTCTTCGGTCATCTGATCTTTGAACTTCAAAAGATCCGTGTTCTTGATGAGATAATTATAGATTTTCTGTTCGATGTCATCCATAATTTCGCCCCTCTTATGTTTGATCCGTCCTTTTGGATTCCCCGCCTAACCCTTGAGCGATTTCCAGAAACCGAGGACCTTTTGGATCCACCCGAACCGCTCGAAGTCCGTGTAGAAAACGAACAGCGCCAGCGACAGGATGAGCCCCAGCCCCACCCGGTTGAGAAATTCATCGGAACGCGGGGACAAGGCGCGGCCACGGACCTTTTCGATCGCCAGCAAAAACAAATGCCCACCGTCGAGCACCGGCAACGGCAGCAAATTGAATATGGCCAGACTGGCCGAAATGACGCCCATGATGTAAACGAGATAAGTGAACCCGAGGGAAGCCGCTTTCTTGACGATGAAAAAGATCCCGATCGGTCCGGTCATGGCTTCCTTGGGATTCATTTTCAAGGTCAGCATCCGGTAAAACGCTTTATAGGTCGTATGGGTGATCTCCCACAAACGCTGGCCGGCCTTTCCAAAGGACTCCACCGGTCCATACTTGAGCAGGACCATGTCCTCGGAGGGTTTGACACCAATCACCCGCACCTGCTCTTCCTGCCCGAAAATATTCTTTAAGACGTCCTTCTTGGGAATGACGCTGAGTTCCAGCGGCTGTCCTTGCCGCAGGACCTTCACCCGAAGGGAATCGCCGCGGGACTCGGATACATATTGCTGAAGATCCTCCCAGTGGGCAATATTCTGTTCGTCGATACGGACGACCACGTCCCCGGTCTGCAAGCCCGCCACGGCGGCCGGATAACCCGCCATGACCTCGCCCACCTTGTTGGCGATATTCGGGTATCCAAGCAGGAACACCAGGACCAGGCACAGATAGGCCAGAACATAATTAACTACCGGCCCCATAACGACGATGGCCGCCCGGTGACCGATCGGGTGCGAAAAGAACTCTTCCGCGCTCCCCTTGCAAAGCGCGCGCTCATCCCCCGACATTTTGACATAACCGCCGAGCGGGATGAGGCAGACCATGAACTCCGTTCCATCATAGGTCTTGGAGAACAGTTTGGGGCCGAAGCCCATGGAAAAACGCTCCACCCGCACGCCGCAGCGCTTGGCCACGATGAAATGGCCGAACTCATGCACGACGATCAGGATGCTCAAAACGATCAGGAATATGATGATGTCCATAGGTCTATTTCAGGTAAGACCGGCTCTCTTCTCTGGCCCAGGCATCCGCCGCCCAGATCTGGCTCAGGCCCGGACGGGGAACGTTCTTATGTTTGCTGACCACTTTTTCCACGATTGCGTATATCTGCAAAAAATTCAGGCGCCCTTCCAGAAAACTGTTCACCGCCACTTCGTTCGCGGCATTCATCACGCACGGCAACGTGCCACCCCGGCGAGCGCAGTCAAAGGCCAGGGAAAGCGCCGGAAATCTCACCAGGTCCGGACGGTCGAACGTCAACTGCCGGCATTTCAACAGGTCCATCGCCGCCAGGCCCGAATCGCAGCGCTCCGGATAGGTCAGGGCGTACTGGATGGGAAGCCGCATATCGGTGACGCCCAATTGCGCCAGGATGGAACCGTCGCGCAACTCCACCATGGAATGGATAACGGCCTGTGGATGCACGATGACGTCGATCCGGTCCATCGGCACCCCGAAGAGCATTTTGGCCTCGATCACTTCCAGGCCCTTGTTCATCAGGGTCGCCGAATCAACGGTGATCTTCTTCCCCATTTTCCAGCGCGGATGGCGCAGGATCTGGGAGACCCGCAAGTTCCGGAAACCCGACCGGGGAACCCGGTACAGCGGCCCGCCCGACGCGGTAAGGATGATACGCTGCAACGCCTCACGGTTGCGGCCCTCCAGACATTGAAAGATCGCGCTTTGTTCGCTGTCAATCGGAATGACGGTGGCACCGTTCGTTCTGGCCTCCCGCATAATGATCTCCCCCGCCATCACCAACGCTTCCTTGTTGGCGGGGGCCACACGGATACCCCGCTGCACCGACACGAGGAACGGCTCGAGCGCTGAACTTCCGCTGATGGCCAGGATCACGATGTCCGGACGGCAATGCTCGATGAGCGAACAAATCTCGGAAACGTCAAAGAACTGAATTCCGCGGGTGCGAACTTCCCGCCGGAGATCCTCGCTGCCGCGGTGGCTGACGGCGACCGCGACGGGGCGAAAACGCCTGACCTGCTTCGTCAGGACCTCAATGTTGTTGTTGGCGGTGAGCCCCACCACCCGGAACCGGTCCGGGAAACGGCTGATGACCGCAAGCGCGTTGACGCCGATCGAACCCGTCGACCCTAAG
>JAHFFX010000227.1 GCA_023247755.1 Candidatus Omnitrophota bacterium
AACCACGGTGCCGGGCTCCATGGTCCTCAAAAGCGAGGCTTTCTCCCGGAAGACCCCCGCGGGCGTTCTCAGGAATTCAAGATGCGATTCCCCGATGTTGGTGAGGAGGGCGACGGTGGGCGCCGCCACCTGCGTAAGCCAGCGGATGTCGCCGAACTGATTGGTGCCCATCTCGATGACGGCGATCTCATGCGAGTGGTTCAATCGCAATAGCGTTTGCGGCACGCCGATGTGATTGTTATGGGTGGCAATGTTCTTGAGAACGTTGTAGCGGGTCGCAAGAACCGCGGCCACCATTTCCTTGGCGGTGGTCTTGCCGGCGCTGCCGGTGATGGCGATGATGGGGATCTTGAAACGTTTGCGGTGCGCGTGCGCCAGATGCCCCAGCGCTTTGGTGGTGTCCTTGACGCAGACCGCGGAGAACTCGGCGGGAATTCTGGTCCGGGGACGGGAAACGACGACCGCGGAAGCGGACTTCTCCCGCGCGGTCTTTAAGAAATTGTGGCCGTCGAAACGTTCCCCCTGCAGGGCGATGAACAGGTTCTCCGGCAGGATGCTGCGGGTATCGGTGGAGATCCCCGAAAGATACGTCTCCCGCGTCCCTTGCAGGAGAACCCCTTTGGTGGCGTCCATGACTTCTTTTACCGTGAACATCGCAGCAGCTCTCTCACAACCTCGCGGTCATCGAAATGGATGGTCCTGTCCTTGAATACCTGATAATCCTCGTGGCCTTTTCCGGCGATAAGAACGATGTCGCTGGCCTTGGCCATTTCAAGCGCGCCACGAATGGCCGCTTGCCGGTCTTCGAGCAGGGAATAATTCTTTCTCTCGCACCCCCGCCGGATCTCCGCCATGATGGCCACCGGGTCTTCGCTGCGCGGGTTGTCGCTGGTGATGATGACGAAATCCGCCATTTGGCTCGCGACCCGGCCCATCTTCGGCCGCTTGGTCTTATCGCGGTCCCCCCCGCAGCCGAAGACCAGAATGATCCGGTTCGGGCTCACGTCGCGCAGGCTCCCTAACACGTTGCGCAGGGCATCCTCCGTGTGGGCATAATCCACAAAGACCTCGAACGCCTGGGAGTCGGTCACGCGCTCCAACCGGCCCGGAACACCTTTCAGGCGCTGAATCCCGTCGCGGATGGCTTTGGGAGAAACTCCCTGGGAGAGACAAGTCGCAGAGGCCGCGAGGATATTGTACACGTTATGGCGGCCGATGAGCGGGGTATCCACAGAAATATTTCCGGCCGGTGTCGCCAGTTGAAACCGGGAACCGCGGAAGTTCAATTGAACTTCGCTGGCGGTTACAGCGGGTTTTCCGGTTAGCCCATAGGTCAATACCTGCGCCGGGGTCATTGATACCAACCTTCGCCCATAAGCATCGTCGGTGTTGATGACGGCCGTGGCCCTGACTCCCAGATTCGTGAACAAGCTGGCCTTGGCCTGAAAATAACTTTCCATATCGTGATGATAGTCAAGATGGTCGCCGGTCAGGTTGGTAAAAACGGCAGCGGCAAAATCGATCAGCTCCACCCTTCCTTGTTCCAGGGCGTGGGAGCTCACTTCCATGGCGCAGTAGGGGATCTTCTTGCGGACCATCTCGGAAAGCAGACGCTGGTTCTCGAGGAGCCCGGGAGTGGTGTTCTTGGCGGCGATGACCTCGCTGCCCAGACGGTGACCGATCGTACCCATAATGCCGCACGGCGCGCCGCTCTCCCGGAGGATCGATTCGATCAAGTAGGTAACGGTGGTCTTGCCGTTGGTCCCCGTCACGCCGAACGTCCTGACCTTGTGGGAAGGGTCGCCAAAAAAGCTGTGCACGATCTCCTTCCAGGCGCGTCGGGCGTCCGCGACCCCGATCAGGCAAACATCCTCCGGAAGCGCTACCCGCGGGGCTTTTCCGCTGGTGATCACGACCCGCGCGCCCTTGCCGACCGCATCGGAAATAAAATCGGCGCCGTCGCGCGTGGGGCCGCTGACGGCCACAAAAAGACCGCCGGGCGCGACCTCCCGGGAATCACAGCTGATCGATTTGATCTCCAATCGTTGGAATTGGGAAGGGATCTGGGGAAGGTTGACCTGGTTGAGAAGTTTCTTCAGTTGCATGATGCCCGATAGATGATCCGGTTGGGGTTGGATTAAGATTTGATCTCCAAATATTTCAAGGCATTCTCGACCACTTCCTTGAAGACCGGGGCCGCGACCGTCCCTCCGAAATACGTTCCCCGGGGCTCCTCGAAGACCACGATCACCGCGAGTTTCGGCTTTTCCAGAGGAGCGAACCCGATAAAGGACGCATAATATTTCCCGTGCGAATAGGTCCCATCAATGACCTTCTGGGCCGTTCCGGTCTTGCCCGCGACCTTCACCCCTTCGATCATGGCCATCTTCCCGGTACCGTTCTCCACGGCCCGGTTGAGGATCGCCTTGACCCGGGCCGCGGTTTCCACAGTGATCACCTGGGAAACGGTTTCCGGGTGGAACTCCTTGATGATCTCGCCGTTCTGGTCTTTGACATATTTTACCACATAAGGTTTCATATACACGCCATCATTTGCAATCGCGGCGATCGCGCAAACCAGCTGCATGGGGGTCACCGTGACCTCCTGACCAATGGGAATGGCGCCAATGGAGGTCTTCGACCACACGGCGGGGGGCTTGAG
>JAHFFX010000228.1 GCA_023247755.1 Candidatus Omnitrophota bacterium
CTCCTTAAGATGATCGCCCGTTACAAGGCGGCGCTTGTCCTCATGCATATCCGCGGGACCCCCCGCTCCATGCAAAAAAGGACCCGTTATCGCGACCTCATGGGCGAAATCATCCAAAGCCTCAAGAATTCCACGGAAATTTGCTTGGAATCCGGCATCAAATCGGATAAACTTATAATTGATCCGGGGATCGGCTTCGGCAAAACCGTCGCCCAGAACCTCGAGATCCTCGACCGACTGGAAGAGCTCGGAGCCCTGGGATACCCGATCCTCGTCGGGACATCGCGAAAATCATTCATCGGGAAGATCCTTAAGAATAACGTGGGGGAGCGACTTACCGGCAGCCTCAGCGTGATGGTGGCAAGCATTTTAAAAGGCGCTCATATCGTCCGGGTCCATGATGTGCGCGCCGCGGCCCAGGCCGCACAGATGACCGACGCTGTTTTGAACTATAACCGCTACGATAAGGAATGAACCGAGCGTGACCTTTCCCATATCAATCTCATTCTCGACTTTCGCGATCTGGTCGGTCGTCAAACCGGCCATCGAGATCATCATCCTATGGTACGTCATTTACAAGATCCTCATTTTCTTCGAGGGGACAAGGGCTTTTCAGGTTCTGCGGGGATTGACGTATCTGCTGATCGCGTTTCTGCTTTCGCAGATCCTCGGGTTCGACATCCTCAATTGGCTCCTCACCAAATTCTTCGCCATCTCCATCATCGCGTTCCTCATCATCTTTCAGCAGGAACTGCGCCAGGGGCTGGCGCGCCTGGGACAGCAGCATCTGTTCAATATTTCCCTCGAGGAATCCGAGATCCTCGCCATCATCGAAGAGATCGCCGAAGCGATCTACCGGCTTTCCAAAAGCAAGCACGGGTGCATCATTGCCCTCGAGCGGGAGACCAAATTGAAAACCTACATCGAATCGGGGGTCATGCTGGACGGCAAGATCAGCTCCGAGATCCTGGTGAGCATCTTCAACCCCAATTCCCCCCTGCACGATGGCGGCGTCATCGCGAAAGGGGAAAGGATCGTGGCGGCGGCCTGTCTTTTCCCCCTTTCGGAGAACCCGCATTTCAGCAAGCTTATAGGGACCCGGCACCGGGCGGCGATCGGGCTTACGGAACAAACGGACGCTGTCGTCATCGTGGTGTCGGAGGAAACGGCGGAGATCTCGGTCGCGACCGACGGCCGGCTCATCCCGGTCGTCAACCGCGAGCGGCTGATCAACATCCTCAAGAACCTGCTCATTTCATCCAGGAAGAAAAAATGATCAAACGGTGGTTCACCAACAATTTTATCCTGAAGCTCGTCGCGCTGGGGCTGGCGGTCATCACCTGGATCTATGTCAATGACGCCCTCAGCCGCAACCTTCGCTGACCTGCGAAACGACCCCGCCTGCCGGTCCGGTCGATCATAACAAAGGGAAAGCAGACTGTTATTTATGGTGAAATTGGGAGTCAACATCGATCACATCGCGACCGTGCGCCAGGCCCGCCGGGGAGTGGAACCGGACCCCATCGCGGCCGCGCGCATCTGCGAAAGGTCCGGCTGCCACAGCATCGTGGCGCACCTGAGGGAGGACCGCCGGCATATCCAGGATGGGGATGTCTGGAAACTACGTAAGGCCGTCAAGACGCGTTTTAATCTTGAGATGTCGCTACAGCCGGAGATCGTCGCCATCGCCGCCCGGCTGGATCCCGATCAGGTGACGATCGTTCCGGAACGCCGTCAGGAGATCACGACGGAGGGAGGCCTCGATGTGGCGGCCAATGCCCGCCGCCTCCAGAGAACCTTGAAAGTGTTCCACCGAAAGAGGATCACGGTCAGCCTTTTTATCGCGCCGCAGAGCCGCCAGATTCTGGCCTGCCGGGACCTCGGCATTTCCATGATCGAACTGCACACCGGACGATATGCCGAGGCCAAGACCGCTGCCGCAAGAAAGAACGAATTCGCCAAACTGGCCGCCATGACCCAGTTAGCCCAAAGGCTGGGAATGACCGTCAACGCCGGCCACGGGCTTAATTACGAGAACACCCCGGCCGTCGCGCGCATTCCCGGGATGGAAGAACTGAACATCGGGCATGCCATCATCGCCCGCGCCGTCTTCATCGGGCTTGGACGGGCCGTCAAAGAAATGCTGCAATTGATCCACAACGCCGCATGAGCAAAATTCACGGGACCGGCATCGACATCATCGAGATCTCCCGAGTTGAGGCGGCCATCAAGCGCTGGGGAAAGGATTTCCTGCGCCACGTCTTCACGCAGGAAGAGATCGCGTACGCCAGCCAGCACCGTTTTCCCGCCCAGCATTTCGCCGCCCGGTTCGCCGCCAAGGAAGCGGTCCTCAAGGCCTTCGGCGATAACGCCCACATCAGCTGGAAGGACATCCAGATCACGAACGACCGTCACGGCAAACCCGAGTGCCGCTATAAGGACAAGAAGTTCAAGAAAAAGATCCTCATCTCCATTTCCCACACCCACAATTATGCGGTGGCCAGCGCCATTATTACGTCGTAATCCCAAGGCCCACAAGAACGACTTCGGCCATGTCCTGGTGCTGGCCGGTT
>JAHFFX010000115.1 GCA_023247755.1 Candidatus Omnitrophota bacterium
CATGGGACTCAAGACGGATATGCGGGAACTTGCGGACGAATTCCTTGACGACCTCCGCCGTCCCGTCCGTCGATCCCCCGTCCACGATAAGATGTTCCACCCCGGCGCATCTCTGGTCGATGACGTTTTGAATGCACCCGCCGATATACTGGACCCGGTTGAGGACGGGAGTGATGATGGACAGCCGCACGTCTTCATTCATGGCTTTTTCGCTTCAACATACAAGGAAGGTTCAATGGCGTGATCGCCGAAGTTGGACATGTCCAAGCGATAACGGTCCCAATTCTGCAGGTCGGAATCCTTATAGGTCTTGACCCGATAATCCGTGAAACCGGCCTGCTCCATCAGGAACTTCATCGACAGCCGGTCATGCATCCACTTGTTGGACTCCAGGGTCCTCCTTGGGTCCTCGTTGTGCTCTCGCAGGGCCTTCCGCAATCGATATTGATAGGCCTTTTGGCTGAACTTTCCTTTGAGTTTCTCAAGAAAAGTTCTCTTGCGGCGCGCCGGGCCGCCTTCGGCGGCCAACTGGGAACGGATCTGGGCGCTGATCTCGCGTTCTTTTTGAGGGATGAACTCCTGGTAGACGTCCCCGTAACGTTCCTTTAGGTAGTCTTCGTGATAATCACCGGCCTTGATCGCATCGATCATCTCCCCGCCGCTCTTGCGGCGCGTCAGCTGGTCGAAGATCTCGAACTGGGCCCAGCGATAGTTGCAGATGTTCTTATCGCTGGGGTCGGCCCAGCCGATCTTCAATCGGCTGAAGTAATTCCGGATGATATCTTCCAGGTCCGGCGTGGATAATCGGCAGATTCCTCGGGGTTTCACAACGCGGTAAAGCTCCTTAACGAAAGCCAGCCCCTCGTTGGGATCAAGGTGCTCAATGACATGCATGGCATATGCGCCATCGAAGGAATTGTCCGCCAGGGGCAGAGGTTTACGGACATCATAATGGCGGATGATCCTTTCATCCAGGTCCGCGGGCTGGGGAAGCAGACTGAAATAAAGATTGGTCCATTCTTTTCGATAAAGGGCGCCCTTTTGCAGCGTGTAGGATTGTCCCGTGCGCCAGATATGCAGGTTCCTGGGGCCTTCTTTCTGCTCATTGGCTGGAACGGCCATCAGCAACACCTCCTTTCCTTACCTCCACGTAAAGGGAAGGATCAAACGGATAATCCCCGTTGTTCGAACGGTCCAGATCATACTTTGCCCAGTTGGGGATGTCCGACGTTTTATAATCCTTGATGCTAAAACCGGTGAAGCCCGGCTTCGCAAGGAGCAGCTTTAAATAAAGCCGGTCCGGCAGGAGGGAGACCGTTTCTCGATTGAAACGCAGGTCCTTTCCCCTCCCCCTTTTGAACTCAGCCAGTTTTCTTTCATAATCCAGCCAACGGATCTTACGGCTCACTTTCTGCGGGGTCAGGGAGAACAATCGCTGCCGCAACGTCTTTTTCCGGGAAACCTCGGCGGTGGCCGGCTGCGGCCTTTCCGAAGGCCCCCGGAAGAAGGCGTCAAAGGCCTCGCCGTAGTGTTCTCTCACGTAGGCCCGGTCGAATTCCCCCCGGCGGATCGCCTCCAGCATCAGGCCGCCGGTCTTTTCCCGAATGGACTGTTCGATCAGTTTCATGACGGTCCAGCGGTACCTTTTGACGTTCGTCGCGCTGGGGTCCTGCAGCGCGGCCTCCAGATATTTAAGGTATTCCCCGGCGATCCATTCCAGATCGGGCACGGAGACCCGGTAAATGCCGCCGGGCTTGAGGACCCGGTGGACCTCACCGGTGAAGCGATCCGCCTCCTCACGAAACAGATGTTCATAGACATGGTAGCAGTCGACCGCGTCAAAAGAACGGTCGGCGAACGGCAAGGGTTGGGCCAGATCCCAATAAAGCATCGGAGAATCCGGCGGGGGCGGCTCGACGTTATAAATGACCGTCGTGAACTCCGTCAAGAAGATCTTGCTCTTCTGGCGGAAATACTCATCCCCTTCACGATAAATGTGCAGATTGGCCCTTCCATCCGAGGCCTTTTTGATCTCCATAACGCCCGCCCTTTCTTACGGAAAACTCAATGGTTCCGCGCTTGGTGCGCTTTCTCGACAATTTGCAAAAACCTTTTCCCGAAGCCGACCGCCTGCCTGGCCGCTTCCTCCCGGCCCTGTTTTTCCGATTCGGCATCGGGCCCGGGGGTGAGCCGCCCCCAATCCCCGGCGATGCGCTCCGCAAGGTCCCCGGCGTCGTGCGGATCGAAGAATCGGGCGTGCGCCGGCTTTTGCTCGCGATGGACCGGGATGTCCGAGACATAGATGCGTTTCCCCAGGGAACGGCAATCCTCGAGAAGCGAGCTCCATCCCTCAAAAAGCGAGGGCTGGACGACGGCCGCCGCCGAACGCAACAGCTGGATCTGCTCCACACGCTCCAACAGGCCCAGGAGAAAAATATGCGGCCCGAGCCGGTGTTCATTCATGAACGAGCGGAGACGTTTCAGGTGTTCAGGCGCGCGGTAATCCTCCTGGAATCCCGTGCAGACCAGGGCGATGTCTTCAATGCCTTTTTGCTTGAGAAGACGCATGGCATCGAAAAGGACGCGATGGTTCTTGTGCGCCCAGAACTGGCTGGGGAACATCAAGAACTTCGCCGGCAGATGAAACTTCTCGACAACTGATTCGGGATGCGCCGCATACCATTGCGCCACCGGCACCATGGGAAAGCTTAACACGCTGGCCCTGCCTTCGGCCATGGGGAACCAACGCATCAGGTCGTTATAAGCGTCCTCGCTGCTGACCACCAGCTGGGGCGCCTCCTCGGCCATCCGCTGAAAGCGTTGGTCCCGCCGCCGCAATTCGTCAGCGGAAAAAAACTGCGGCAGACGCTTATGCTGAAGATCGGGGATCCAGCCGATCCACGGCACCGGAAAATCCTTCCCCAGCGATTCGCAAACCGGAAAAAGCGCGTGCAATCCCAAACGGAGCACCAGCGATTCATAGCTGCAAGGCCATTTCCCGGCCAGCAGACTTTGTTTCATGAGCCCCGATCGTGATTTCCGATCCCCCCGGCGGCGGTGGCTGTAATAACGGGATTTGACCGGGGTCCCCTTCAATTCCGGCGCAGGGTCCCAACTGCTGTCGATATGCCTGATCAGAAATAGGTCCGGCCGGTCCCCGGAAGGCAAACAATGCAAGGCGAGGATGATGTTCTTCAGATAAATGGCGCCGGCGATCCAACCCTTTCCGCCGGTCGGCAACAGGCCGATTCTGCGCCGTTGCCGGGACCGAAACCCATTTTGTTCCAACGCGATCTCTCCTTGCCGGGATTGAAAAGTGTCATTCTGATTTTCATTATTATAAAGCCAACGCCTCAAAAGAAAGAAAATTTAACATAAACCGCGGTCTGGCCGGGGCAAAATAGACCGCACAAAAAAGGCGGAAGCGTTCAGTGGCGCTATGCGGACCGGAATTGGTGGGGTGGATGGGGAATTCGACGCCAGATCAGACCAGGACTCTTAGTTCCGATCATTCATCACCCCCGGATCGATACCGTTGGTAATAGAGGGACGCGGCCTCTCCGTGTTGCAGCAACCGGATCAGCGCTGCGGTATAGATCTTCGCCCCAGCGGTGTTCAGATGGCCGGTATCGAACCAGCCGCCCGCCTCGTAAATTCCGGACAGATCCGGAAGAAGAACCCTTCCCATCCGTCGATAGAAGCGGACTTTCTCAGCGCTCGGCAAAAGGCCGCGATACACGGGAACAAAAAGAAAGGACAATTCCGCCCGCGGCTGACCGGCCAGCCGGATAATGCGCAACGTGTACAGATGGGATAGCGAACCTTCCGGAAAGACCGCCCTCGACTTGGCGGACCAGTCGGGCATTTCCGCCTTCTCAAGTTCGGGCGCGATCTTGCTTTCTTCCCGTTTGCGGGGAAGAAATCCTCCAGTGGAGTCATCGTCCACCGCGGCCCGTTGCGCGAGCGGGTTCAAGGCCCTCATCCGGACGATCGTCTCCTGCATGAGTCCGCGGGGAACCCGGACCGCCATCTGGGCCACATAGGTGGTGAACAAGCTCAGGGTCGCCGGCGGATCCAAATTATAGCGGAAAGGGATTTTCCCGGGATCGACCATGAAATACCTCCACTCATCGAGCATCTCCTCCCAGGAAAGGAAATATTGGAAATACGGATGATGTCCGACCATATCGGGATTGTCGAATTCGACGATCAGATGCCCGACCTCATGCCGGCTCAACAAATGCCGCACAATGACGGCATCCAAGTCCCGGCCCACCCAGTTGCGCCCAAGATTCCAGACGACCTTGCCCGGCAGCGCCGCCTCGATTTGCCGGGCGCTGATGGCGCACCAGGAATGGGAACTGCCGATGAAGGCATAATCCACCTTCCGGGGCAGATCGGAGTAGATCTCTTTCTGGATCCAACGCAATTTGTCATTGGTGCTGGATAACTGAAAGGCCGGCACCGCTTCGCCGATCACGATCGAAGCGATCCCCAGAGCCAGCACCAGATAAAATACCTTGAGAGTTTTCATGATCCTCAGAATTGAAAATAAATGAACGCCTGCCGCGCCACCGCCTGTTCGGTCAGCAGCGCCAAGACGACCAGCAACAGATAGACCGAGCCGCCCTGCACGGCCCAAGGAAAACGTTGAAACCGCTCGGCCAGACGCGGCAGGCGGGGTTCGAGGAAGGTGTGAACAAAGAACGCCGCGGCAAGCATGACCAGGATCGACGGTGCGTTGAGGGACTGACTTCCCGCGCGCGCTGAGAACAACCCGAGAAGATACTCCCCGGCCGCGCCCAGGCTCTGCGAACGGAAAAAGATCCAGGCCAGGCACACCAGTTGAAAGAATCCGAACACCCGCCATCCGCTTGGAACGCTCCAGTCTTTCAGACGCGAGCGCAGCACCACAAAACGATGCACGATGAGATACAGGCCGTGCAATCCGCCCCAGACGATGAAGGTCCACTTGGCGCCATGCCAGGCCCCGCCCAGGAGCATCACGATCAGAATGTTCCGAAGGATCCTGGGCTCGGAGACACGGTTGCCTCCCAGAGGGATATAAAGATAATCGCGCAGCCACGAGGAGAGGGTGATGTGCCAGCGTTGCCAGAACTCCCGGGGATTGGCGGCCAAGTAGGGCGATCGGAAATTGACCGGAAAATCCAGGCCGAAGATCTTTCCCAACCCGATCGCAATATCGGAATACGCCGAGAAATCGAAGAAGATCTGAAAAGCGTACGCGTAAACACCCAGCAGCAGATCGAGCGAGCCGTACGCGCCGGGCGAAGCGAACACCGGATCCGCGAATCGATATCCCAGCGGGTCCGCAAGCAAGAGCTTTTTGGAAATGCCGTAAGCGATGTAGAACAGTCCCGCATCATTGCTGCGTGAGAACAGATTCCCCTCCATTTGCGGCAGCATGTCCTTGAAACGAAAGATGGGCCCGGCGATCAAATGGCCGAAGAACGACGCCAGCACCGAAAATTTGAGCAGCGACCGCGCCGGTGCGATACGCCCCGCGTACACATCGAGGAGATAGCTCATGAGCTGAAATGTGTAGAACGAGATCCCGATCGGCAGAACGACGTTCAATGCCGCAAGCGCCGGGCGCATTCCCAGCGATGACCACAGCTGGTTGATGTTGGCGATGAAGAAGTTGGCGTATTTGAAATATCCGAGAAGGGCCAGATCTCCGATGAGCCCCGTCAGCAGCAATATTTTACGGCGGCGGTCCGCAGCGGCCCCGAGCAGACGGCCGATCATAAAATTGAACAGGATCGAGCCGAGCAGCAGTCCAAAGCAGGCGGAATTCCACCAGGCATAAAATACGAAACTGGCCAGGAGAAGAACAATGAACTGGCCGAATGGGCGATCCCGGAAAAGACTGAACAGAAAGAAACTGGCGGCAAGAAACGGCAGAAATATGATCTCGACGAAGGACATGGACGGGGTGGCAAGGACCGGTGGGAATTGAATTCCCGCCGAGCAGTTGTCATGGGATGCATTTTAACATCCCACCACCGCATCCACCATAATATTAAGAAGAAACCCGGCCCTTGACCGCGAACTCTTCGAGGCGATCCAGGCTCTGCTTCCATCCTTCGTTCATGCCGGCGATGTGGGGTGCCCCTTCCGGCCGCAACTTTGAAACGCTCGCGCGCCGGGTGAGCTTGGTCTTGCCGTTCGGCTGGGCGAATTCGACCGTGGTCAGAACTTCCAAGAGCGGCTTGCCCTTTCCATCCGGCGCCGCGCTGGTAAAGGAAAGGCGCTTGGACGGGGCGATCGCCGCACGGTTGAACCACAAGACCACAAGAACAAAGGGTCCCGCTACCACGTCAACGGACGGAAGACCTTCACCGGGCCCAGGAAATTCTTGAGGTCAACGACAGAAAGGAGGTTCGAGTAATCGTCCGTCCAGGGGCGCAGATCCGGAAAGAAATCGGCGGGCGGCGACTCCCATTTGAGATCCTCGCTAAGCGTGCGGTTCGCCTCTGGCGACCAGGTCACCGCCACCCAGGAGGAATGGAACGTGAACGGCCTTGGTTCGCGGTTATTCTTCCCCAGGACCTTCGCCTGCAGCCGGCGGGCGCTCACCCACACCACTGGTGACAGACTCAAGTAACGGTTGCTGATATGAAAAAGGATGATCCCGTCCTGGGTAAGCCGCTGGCGGTACAGCTCCAGCGCCTCGGTCGTCAACAGGTGCGCCGGGACCGAATCGCCGGAGAACGCATCGATGATGAAGACATCGTAACGCTTCCGCGGGAGTCCCTGCAGGCTCAGGCGCGCATCCCCCAGCAGGACCCGCACCTCGCCTTCGGCGTCCTTAAGATAGGAGAAGTAGCGGCGGGCAAAGTCCTCCACGTCCGCGTCGAGCTCATAGAAATCCATCGTCTCTCCCGGCTTAAGATACGCCGCCAGTGTCCCCGCGCCCAACCCGATGACCCCCACCGAGCGGTGCGGCAGCGCCTCCGAGCTCAACACCTCGCCCACGGGCGTGAATTTAGAAAAATAGGCCATCGGGATGCGATGGGTCTCCGGGGCGATCCCCTGCA
The DNA here is from genome assembly GCA_023247755.1 of Candidatus Omnitrophota bacterium. Lineage (GTDB taxonomy): Bacteria > Omnitrophota > Gorgyraeia > Zapsychrales > JAHFFX01 > JAHFFX01. Next base: position 7,062 of record JAHFFX010000115.1, read on the forward strand.
TGCCGTGGATCGTGGTCCCATGTTTCAGCAAGCGTATCCCGGCCAGCTCATAGACGTTGAGGATGCCGTAATAATTCCTTTTCTCGAAAAGCATGACCCGCTTGGTCCAGAGGATCTCCAGGGAAGGCGCTAGCGCGATCAAGAGGAGTGTGGCGACCAGCACGATCTTGGGATGGTCTTTCCACCGCGAAAAAAGCCAGACGCACAGGAAGGACAGAGAGACCATTCCCTGGATACGGTAAACCGGGAACGCCCAGGGCCAGAGCGCCAGGACCGCGAGCCAGTAGAGGACCAGCCGCAGGTCGCGCAGGCTCGGTTTGGGGGTCGGAGCTTCCAGCACCATGGCCAGCGCCACCAGGCCAAACCCCACGAAATATTCGAGGAGTGTGTCCGTGACCAGCGGCATGATCCAGCTGACCAGGACCCCACCCAGAAAACTTCCCAGCGAGAACATAAGGTAAAAATAGATCAGCCGCGACGGATCCCTGGGGCGGCTGCGGTAGAGCGCATCCTGGCAGTACCAGCAGGCGAGGAAAAGGATGATATGGAGGATCACGACATCAATGAGGAACGGCAGGACCCGTTGCTGGACCACGAAGTAATGCGCCGCGGCGAGCGCGATCAGCACCGGCATGCCGGCGCGCAGCCACGCAGGGCAATAGGAGTTCGGATGGAAGACCAGCACGAACGTGAGGAGATAGGCGCTCAGCGGCAGGATCCATAATAGAGGAAGAGGCGCGACCTCGATGGTGACGACGCTCGTGA
>JAHFFX010000229.1 GCA_023247755.1 Candidatus Omnitrophota bacterium
AGATGCTTGAGCCCCTCAACGCTATGAATTCTCTCGCCGACAAAACCGTGAAGAACAGTCCCTCCCGTGTATTTGACCTGCAGATTGTCCTGCAGTTCCAGGACCTCGAAAATATCCTCCGAGTAATTGACCGGCAAATGCGTGGAATTCGTGTAAAAAGGCTCGTGTCCTTTCTGATATTCCTCCTCATTGGCGCAAATAATTTTGGGATACGTATCCTTGTCCTTCCTGGCCAGGCGGTACGAGACCCCCTCGGCCGGGGTGGCTTCGAGGTTATAAATATTGCCGGTCTCTTCCTGGAACTTGAGCAACTCTCCGCGCATAAAATCCAGAACGTCCTGCGCGAACTGCAACCCCCCGGCGGAAGCGATGTCTTCTCCCAAAAGGTTCAAACACGCTTCATTCATGCCGACCAGTCCGATGGTCGAAAAATGATTTTTCCAATACTGGTCGAACCGCTCTTTGATCTTGCGCAGATAAAATTTGATGTAAGGATAAAGGTCATGATCGGTAAACTTTTCCAATATTTTTCTTTTGATCTCCAGACTTTCCTTGGCCAACACCATCTGCCGTCCCAGACGCTGATAAAACTCTTCTTTCGTTTTGGACAAATAACCGTTCTTGGCCATATTGATGGTCACGACCCCTATCGAACCTGTCAATGGCGTCGCGCCGAACAGCCCCCCTCCGCGGCTGCGCAGTTCCCGGTTGTCCAGCCGTAAACGGCAGCACATGCTGCGCGCGTCATCCGGATTCATGTCCGAATTTATAAAGTTAGAGAAATAAGGGATGCCGTACTTGGCCGTCATTTCCCACAAAAGGGCCAACTCGGGATTATCCCAGTCGAAATCCTTTGTGACGTTATACGTCGGTATGGGGAAAGTGAAAACTCTTCCCCGGGCATCTCCTTCCAGCATCACTTCCAGAAAGGCCTTGTTAAACATTTCCTGCTCTTTCTGGAATTCTTTGTAGGTCGCGTCCTGGATCTTCCCGCCGATAATGACCCCTTGGTCCTGATAATACGAAGGCGGCTTTAGATCCATCGTAATATTCGTAAAAGGCGTTTGAAACCCGACCCTGGTGGGAACATTGACGTTAAACACAAACTCCTGAAGGGCCTGCTTGACTTCATTGTAAGTCAAACGGTCATATCGGATGAACGGCGCGAGGAGCGTGTCGAAATTGGAAAACGCCTGGGCGCCGGCGGCCTCCCCTTGCAGGGTATAAAAGAAATTCACGATCTGCCCCAGGGCGCTGCGCAAATGCTTGGCCGGAGCGGATTCCATTTTCCCGGAGACGCCTTTAAACCCCTCCATCAACAGATCCTGCAAGTCCCACCCGACGCAATAGACGCTCAGAAGCCCCAGATCATGGATATGGAAATCTCCGTTGCCGTAAGCTTCTCTGATCTCGCGCGGGTAAACCTTGCTGAGCCAATAAACCTTGCTTACTTCGGAGGAAATGTAGTGATTCAATCCCTGAAGCGAAAAAGCCATATTGCTGTTCTCGTTGACCCGCCAGTCCTCTTTATTCAAGTAACGCGTGACGAGGTCTGTGTTGAATTGATTGGCGATTTCTCGGATATGGGAATGCTGTTCCCGGTAGAGAATATAGGATTTGGCGGTCTTGCGATAGGGGGACGTGAGCAAGACCTCTTCAACAATGTCCTGGATCTCCTCAACCGAAGGCGGGTATTTCTTGAGCAGTTGATGGATGAGATTAACAACGCGCACCGTCAACTTTTGGGCCGTTTCCTGGCCGAACTCACCGGTGGCCTCTCCCGCCTTTTGGATGGCGCAGGTGATCTTGTCAGGGGTAAATACTTCTTCCTTGCCGTTTCGTTTGATAACGCTGGTTAAAGTTTTTGTTGTCTCCTGCATCATCCGCCTCCTTATATTATTCTTTGTCCGTTATGCCTGTACTTCGCGGTTGTCCTTCGCCCATTGACAGTTAACACGCGCTCGGACCGCTACTGCATTCAGTCTGCGCTTCATCCCGAACTTCGCCATGCTCGTTCGGGGGGAAAGCCATTTCCGCTACCGCATTCAGTCCGGGCGGCGCCATGCTTGCCCGGACTGAAAACCCAAACCTATCTGGTTTGGGTTTTCACCACTCCAAAGCCCCGCCGGTTTGGTATTCGGTCACGCGGGTTTCGAAAAAATTCTTTTCTTTCTTGAGATCAATGACCTCGCTCATCCAGGGAAACGGGTTGCCGGATCCGTACTGTTGAGAGAGGCGAAGCTTCTCGAAACGCCGGTCGGCGAGATACTGGACGTATTCCTGCAGAAGGTTATGGTTAAGCCCCAAGACCCCCTCCGGAAGGCAATCCTTGATATAGGCCAGTTCCAAATTGACCGCCCGCTTGATAAAATCGATCATCTGCGCCTTGAAATCTTCAGTCCACACCTCCGGGTTTTCGTCGGCGATCGTGTTAATGAGCTCAATCCCGAAGTTCATGTGGATACTCTCATCGCGCAGGATGTACTGGATCTGCTCGCAGGTGCCCGGGATGCGGTTCTGCCGGCCGAAGGAAAGCATCGTGACAAATCCGCCGT
>JAHFFX010000230.1 GCA_023247755.1 Candidatus Omnitrophota bacterium
GCGGTAAAGCGATCGTGTTCTCTTTCCGGGAAGGCGGGTATCTGATTGCGCAGGTGATGATGACCGGCCAGTTCATTTTTTCCCCCCTGCGAACCCCCGCCCCCGTTACGAAACAAACAAAAATCGAATTTTTGTTCCGGGACGGTTCCGGCATGCTCTACAATGATCAACGGCTGTTCGGGCGCCTGTTCGTGGTCCGGGACCTGAACGAAGTGAAGTTCTTCCGTTCGATCGGCCCCGAGCCGTTTGCGAAAGCCTTTAGCATCGATTGGCTGCGCGCCGGGCTGAAGAAACGCCAAGGCCCCATCAAATCGCTTCTTATGAACCAGAATTTTATCGCCGGGATCGGGAACATCTACGCTTCCGAGATCCTGTTCCGCTGCGGGATCCGTCCCCAGCGGCGGGCCGGTTCCCTGAAGAAGGAAGAGATCAAAAAACTCTATCGCGCCATCCCCAAGGTCTTGAACGAAGCCATCGAATGCCGCGGCACGTCCATGCTCACGTACCGCGACGCCTCGGGGAACCGGGGCGGGTTTCTTAACCGCATCAAGGTCTATGGGCGCGAGGAAGAACGTTGTTATCGCTGCCGATCCTTGATCCGCAAGATCGTCCAGGCCGGGCGCAGCACGTTCTTTTGCAAGGTTTGTCAGGCTTAACGCCGGGTGTCTCCGCCGCGGGCGCGGCGGAGACACCCCCGAAGTTTTAACCAACACCATCCATGAAAACCCGCATCAAGATCGACAGCTCCATCCTTTCGTTCGTCATAATCCTCACGGGATTTCTTTATGCGTTCCCCTTCCTGTATATGGAACAACCTTTTCTCGAAAGCGCGATGGATTTTTTCGGGATCATCGCGGTGCTCAAGGGGACCTTCCTGCGCATGGCGGCCCGCGGATATAAAAAGTCCGGTTCGGCCCAGGGCCATGAGCTCGTGATGAGCGGGCCTTACACTCTGGTCCGTAATCCCATGTATCTGGGGAGTTTTCTCATGGGCGCGGGGTTCGTGCTCCTGGTCTGGCCGTGGTGGGGCCTGCCGATCTTCACCGGTCTTTTCTATTTCCGTTTTCTCCCGCAGGTCAAGGCGGAAGAAGCGCATCTGCGGGAGACCTTCGGTGCCGCCTACGAATCCTACTGCCGGCGGGTCCCGCGTTTCTTCCCGTCGATAGGATCGCTGCGGCAGCTGAACGTTCATGAATCGTTTCCGCTCTCCGAGGCCTTCAGCACCAAGGAGAAATGGGGGCTCGCGGCCTGGCCGATCGTGGCGATCATCCTTGAGATCTTTCAGGAGAAACTGGTGTTCGGTGCCGCGGACGTGGCCAGGATCATTTCCGGGTTCCTTTTTACAGTGTTCATTTTTGCGGTCGGGGTTGCCGCCGTTTATCTGGTGTCGGGAGAGCCCAATGCCCAAGATCCAAAACAGGTTTGAGGTCGTCGCCAACCGCAAGCTCTGTCCGCGGTTCTACTGCCTTTCGCTGCGCGCGCCGTCCATTCGCGCCAAGGTCCTTCCCGGGCAGTTCGTGCATATCCGCGTGACGGAAGGGCTGGAACCTTTTTTTCGCCGGCCATTTTCGGTCTACCGGGCGAAAAGCACGGTGGATGTGTTCTATGAACCCATCGGTCCGGGCACGCGTTTGCTTTCCCAAAAAAGGCCGGGTGATGAACTGGATGTCCTGGGTCCGTTGGGAAACAGTTTCAATCCGCCGCCCAAAGGAACCAAGCAGGTGGTGATGATCGCCGGGGGCATCGGGATCGCGCCTTTTCTTATCCTGTCGGATCGATTGAAGAACAAAGGCTGCGAGATGATCCTGCTTTACGGCGGGCGCACCAAGGCCCATGTGTATCCGATGAAGGAGTTCAAACAGAACGGCGTTAAGGCCTTCGTCTCGACGGACGATGGCAGCGTGGGCGTAAAGGGGCGCGTGTCGGAACTTTTTAAGAAGATCAGCCTCGACCCCAAGACGACCATGCTGTACACCTGCGGCCCGCATGCGATGATGCATGCGGTGCAACGGTTCGCCCGGGAAAAGGGCCTGCGCTGCGAGGCCTCCTGCGAAGAGGTCATGGCCTGCGCTCTGGGCGCGTGTCTAGGATGCTCCATTCGCACGACAAAGGGTTTCAAGACGGTTTGTTATGACGGGCCGGTGTTTGACATTCAGGAAGTAATCTTTTAAGGTGTCTCGTGGCACGTGGCTCGTGAATCGTTGACGAGTCACGTATCACGAGCCACGTATCACGAAAATGAACCTCTCCATCCAAATCGGCTCACTCAAATTAAAGAATCCGGTCACGGTCGCCTCGGGCACCTTCGGCCATGCCGAAAAGTACTATGACCTGGAAGAGGTCAAGAAGCTGGGCGCGATCGTCCCCAAGACCGTGACGCTTCATAAAAGGGAGGGAAACCCGCCGCCGCGCATCCTCGAAACCCCGTCGGGCATGCTCAACGCGATCGGCATCGAGAACCCCGGTGCGGACGGGTTCATCGCGAAGAAACTTCCGGGTTTTCGCAAGATCGGGGTCCCGCTCATCATCAGCATCTTGGGGCATACCGATGAG
>JAHFFX010000116.1 GCA_023247755.1 Candidatus Omnitrophota bacterium
AGGCCGCGTTGGCGCTGTTGTTGAGCATCCGCAGGATCCCTGCGGCCGCACGTTCGTCGCTCGCCAGAAAGATATTGGCCATCCAGTAGCCCTGCGGGAAATTGATGGTGGCCCCGTCGAAGGTGACCCGCCGCTGCGCGATCGCCTTGATGAAGTGCCCGGGCGGCCACCAGGAATTGATGATCGACTCGGGCGGGGTTGCCTCGCGGATCTTGACCAGGGAGTCCTCCCAGGTCTTGTTGAAGATCCGGGTAACGAGCTTGGGAGTGGAGACCTGGGCGTTGAAGATGGGAAAGAGGCCAAGGCCGATCAGGATCATCGGCACAAAATACTTGAGGGCCGTTGTCCGGCTGGCCGATGGATTTCCCCCGAGCCCTTTTCTCAGGATGATCCGCCGCAGGTCCTCCAGCCCCAGCGTAAAAAAAATGCCCAGGGGCACCAGGCAAAGGATGGCGAACCGTTGCGCGCCCAGGGTCAGGACGAAGGAGGACCACAGCAGGGTGCTCAAGAGAATGATCTTGCGGGGGTCCCGTTCCTGGGGTTGCCGCAGGCTTTGGACGATGGAACTGAAGAACCCGAACCCGGCGACCGCCGGGAAGAACCAGCCGCCCATGACCTCCAGAAATTCCTGAGTGGTGGATTTGTGCAGTTCGCCCACGCTCACATACAGGTCCGGCCACAGGGAAAGCGAAGGGTTCAGGAAATCCGTGAGCGCCTTCCACCCTTCGGCGAGCAGAACAAAGAAATCCCGAATGCCGAAAACGGTGATGATGCCGACGGCGGCGCTCAGCAAGAACGCCCCCAGAAAAAGAAATTGCGGCCTTGCGCCGGAGGGGCTTTTCCGCGACAGTTGACCGTGCGCGATGATGATGATCCCGGAGAGGATCACGACGCCAAAAAGGTATCCCCATCCCTGCCAGAACTGGGCGTAAAGGTTGAGCAGTAGCCCGGCGAGCACCGCAAAAAAAAGACAGGCCGTCCGATCCTTAAGGCGGTTGAGGCCGGCGAACAGGACCGCCAGGATCGCCAGAAGAAAAAAGACGTTATAGGGATCGTTGTCGTACCAGCCGAAGAGGCTGCGTTTGATGAAAATGGGAGCGAGTACGAAGAAAAGTCCGCCCGTGAAAGTGGATAAGGCCGAAACGGAGAGCAGATAGCCGGTCAAGAAGAACGCTGCCACGGCCAGGACGGTGACGAAGATCGGCGTGAAGCTCACCGCGTAAACCAGGCTGACCGACGGAAAGAAGGTCCTAATGACCCGGTAAAGCAGCGCTCCCACATAAGGATGCAGCGTGAACGGCTCATAGTGTCCCGCGGGGGCAAGCATAAGACGGTTCAGGTATTTGCTCCCCTCAATGGTGTCGCTGATCCGTCCGGTCCGCAGGATATTCTCGGTGAGCGCCAGATAATTGTAGGGGTCGGCTTCCAGCAGGTATGGCACCTTCTGCGCGGCGGGCTGCTTGCGTTCGATCTCCACCGCCAGGGTTTCGACGGTCTTCTGGACGTTGCGGCCCTCCTTGTGCAAGAGCGCATCGAATTCCTTCTTCGCGAACTGATTGCGCAGGTTCTCGTTCATCTGGGGGAATTGTTTCAAGGAATTCTCCAGGGTCGCCACCCGCAGACGATTGAGGAGCAGCACCATCGCTTTTTCATAGGATTCCGATGAGGCGTAATGCAGGAGCGGATAAAGCCGGAAATAAATACCGACGGCCGTGCACAGGAAGGCCAAGAGCAGATAGGAGAGCCGGGGACTCACCGCGCGCGTCGGCGCGGGCGCCGGAATTGCGGTGGCAGGTTTCATGGTTCTTCGCTCGCGGACCGGAACCGATCGTATTGCTCTCTTATTTTGTTGACGGGGATGGCGAAGCTTTGGAAATTTCCGGAAGTCTCCTGGGCCGCCATGAGTCCCACGAGCTGCCCTTCATGGTTGAGGAGCGGCCCGCCGCTGTCGCCTTTGTAAAGGTTGATCGAGGTTTGTAAGAGCGCGGTATCGGCGTTGCCTTTCTCCTTTTCCGAACGGCTGGTGCCCAGGCCCGTGATCTTCCCGCCGGAAATGGTGTGGAACAAAAGTTCCGAATGGCCGACCGTGACCACCGCATCGCCCAATTTGAGAGCATCGGAGTCCCCCCAGGGGATCGGCCTTATGCCGGCGGGCAGGGGGGCTTTGAGGAAGGCGACATCGTTGTCGGCGGCGGTGTAAAGCAGTTTCCCTTCATAAATGTTCCCGTTCTCAAGGATGACGCTGAGCTCATCCGCGTTGGCGACGATGTGGGCATTGGTGACAAGGAGGCCTTTTCTATCGATGAGGACCCCCGCGCCGGTGCGTTCGAATTGGCCTGCCGCAAAAGGTTCGAGCGCCAACGAATGCTCGCCTACCGGTATGGCGATCTGGCCGTCGCCCTTGCGGAAGGCGGGGTTGCGGGCCTTGATGCCGACGATGGCGGGAAGGGATCGATCGATCTTCTCGAGGATGGACTCGGCCTGGACGGCCGTCACCGGTAACCCGCTCAGGAGAACGCTCAGCAGCAGCCAATGCGGCATGATTATTGATGTTGGCGATCGTTTCTTTATTGAGAAGAAAATCATGGTTTGATGTTCATTCTATCCATTCGCTGTGGGGAGTTCAAGGGATTCGTTGGATAAATGGGCTCGCTCTTTACACCCTCGGTGAATTTTGATATAGTTATCCAACCTTTGGGGCCGTTTTTTTGTTTTGGGGCCCAAGTGATTTGGGATGGTCGCCAAATCTTTTCTTAAGGATATTCGTGCTAAATCTGGGCCACTAGCTCATCTGGTAGAGCAACTGACTCTTAATCAGTGGGTGGCAGGTTCAAGTCCTGCGTGGCCCATTCTTTCTTCTTGGACCGAGCCTCCGATTCTGGAAAAATCCCGATTTCCGCTGGCTTGCTTGCAGAGCGGGATTTAAAATAGATTCGAAACAGAAGGAGTATTGAAGTTGCGTTCCAGCACACCCGATATCGCCGCTCTGCAGCAGAAGGCCCTCCAGTTCCGAAGAGAAATCCTCGAGACACTCCAATTGGCCGGTTCCGGACATCCGGGGGGTTCTTTGTCCGCGGTCGAGATCTTCATCAGCCTTTATTTCTATAAATTGCAATATCACGCCCAGGACCCCAAATGGGAGGACCGGGACCGGGTCATCGTTTCCAAGGGGCATTGTTCACCGGTCGTCTATGTCACGCTCGCCAATGCCGGGTTCTTCCCGAAAGAAGAGCTGAAGACCTTCCGGAAGTTCGGTTCGCGCCTGCAGGGCCATGTGCATTCCAAGGTCCCCGGCGTCGAATTCAACACCGGTTCCCTCGGGCACGGCCTTTCGGTGGCCAATGGCCTGGCCCTTGGCGCCAAAATGCTCAAAAAGGATTTCAAGACGTATTGCATCCTGGGGGACGGCGAGCTCCAGGAAGGGTCCATCTGGGAAGCGGCCATGATGGCGTCGAATTACAAGCTCGACAACATCTGCGCCATCGTCGATTACAACAAGGTCCAGGAGAACGGCCTCGTCAAGGATATCAAAAATATCGAGCCATTATCGGACAAATGGAAAAGTTTCGGATGGAACACCCTGGTCATCGACGGACATGACTTCAATCAGCTGATTACGGCCCTGGATGAATTTGCCGGATGCCGCGGCAAGCCCACAGTTATCATCGCCAATACCATCAAAGGCAAAGGCGTTTCGTTCATGGAATTGAAAGCGGCCTGGCACGGAAAGGCGCCGAATAAGGAACAGTTGGCGGAGGCCTTAAAGGAGCTGAAGTAGCTATTGGCTCCTGAGCTCCTGAGCTGTTAAGCGGATTGACCGTGTTTTGACAATTCAGAATGTCGAGGTGGTCTTAATCGATCAGCTTAGCAGCATAGGAGCTTAGTAGCTAAATTAAGGAAATAATATGGAACTAAAACCCACCCGGGACGGATTCGGGGAAGAGATCGTCGCCATCGGCAAAGAGCACCAGAACGTCGTCGTTCTTTCCGGGGACCTCGAGGATGCGACGCGCGCGGAGTATTTCAAGAACGCCATTCCCGAGCGGTTCTTCAACCTCGGCATCGCCGAGCAGGATGTGGTCGGCACGGCGGCCGGAATGAGTTTGCTCGGGTTCGTGCCTTTCGCCTGTTCGTTCGCGGTGTTCCTCACCAACCGGGCCTACGATATGCTGCGGCTCGATGTCTGCTACAACGATACCAACGTGAAGGTCGTTTGTTCGCACACCGGTGTCACGGTCGGTGAGGACGGGGCGTCCGCCCAGTGCCTGGAAGATTTCGCCATCATGCGGGTCCTGCCCAACATCACCGTCGTTTGCCCGGTCGATTTTATCGAGGCGAAAAAAGCGACCCGGGCCATCTTCAACACGCCGGGCCCCATGTATATGCGCACCGGCCGGGCCCCGTTCCCCATCATCACGAAGGCCGATGACCCATTTATATTAGGGAAGGCGAACCTGATGCGGCCGGGGAATGATGTGACCGTCATTGCCTGCGGGGTCATGGTATCCGAGGCCTTGCTGGCGGCGGAGACCTTGAAGAATGAAGGGACCAACGTGCGGGTCCTTAACATGCACACGATCAAGCCCATCGATGCGGCGGCTATCGTCGAGGCGGCCAAGCAGACCGGCGCCATCGTGACCGCCGAAGAGCATCAAGTGAACGGCGGCCTGGGTTCGGCGGTCGCGGAAGTCCTCGCGAAACAATGCCCGGTCCCTGTGGAGATGGTCGCGGTTGCGGATGAATTCGGCGAGAGCGGGACCCCGCAGGAGCTTTTGCGGGCTTATCATTTGAAGGATGCCGATATCGCGGCGGCGGTGCGGAAGGTTTTAAAGAGAAAAAAATAATTTAGCGTATAGGGTATAGCGTAAAGCGGATAGTAGTCATCAGCGGACAGGGGTCAGGTTGGAAATGACCACTGATTACTAAACCCTGATTCCTACTGAACGCTATTCGCTATCCGCTATCCGCTGATCCTGGGAGACAAATATGTCCAAGACCAAAATGCACGAACTGGGCGATTTCGGCCAGAGTATTTGGCTCGATTTCATCAGCCGGCCGCTTCTGGAAACCGGCAAGCTTGCGAAGCTCATCGATCTGGGCTTGCGGGGTATGACCTCGAACCCCACGATCTTCAACCAGGCCATCAGCCAGAGCCAGGATTACGATTCCAATATTTCAAAACTTAAGGAATCGGGCAAGTCAACGTTCGAGATATATGATGAATTGACGATCCGGGACATTCAGCAGGCCTGCGATATTTTCCGTCCGGTCTATGACTCCACCCGGCGGCTCGATGGGTATGTGAGCCTTGAGATCAACCCCAAGATCGCCAACGACGCCGCGGCTTCCATCAAGGAAGGCAAGCGGCTTTTTGCGAAGGTCGCTCGTCCCAACGTGATGATCAAGGTCCCGGCCACCGCGGCCGGATTCCCGGTCATCGAAGAGCTGACCGCCAGCGGCGTGAACGTCAATGTCACGCTCATTTTTTCGCTGGAGCAGTATTCCAATACGGTGAAGGCGTATTTCAAGGGACTGCAGCGGTTCGCCAGGACCAACAAGGATCTGAGCAGCATCCGGTCGGTCGCCAGCGTTTTTGTCAGCCGCATCGATACGCTGGTGGATAAGCTGATCGATGAGGCGATCGCCAAAGATGCGGGGAAAAAGCAAGTTTTGGAGCCGCTCAAAGGCAAGGCCGCCGTGGCCAACTGCCGGGTCGTTTTTGAGAAGTTCCGGGAGCTTTTTGCGGGCAAGGAATTCCAGCCGCTCGCCAAGCAGGGGGCCAACGAGCAGCGCGTGCTGTGGGGCTCGACCGGCACCAAGAACCCCAACTATAGCGATATTAAATATCTTACCGAGCTCATTGCCCGGCCCACCGTCAATACCGTCCCGGAGAAAACTCTGGAGGCGTTCCTGGATCACGGGGAGGTGCGCGACGCGATGGGCTGGGACGTGGCGAAAGCTCACGCCGTCCTGGAGGTCCTCTCCGAGTCCGGGATCGATATCCGCAAAGTCTGCGAGCGCCTGCTTTCGGAAGGGGTCGTGGCTTTCGAGAAAGCATTCGATGAGCTCATGGGTTCCATTGAGGAAAAGTCCCGGCGGCTCGCGGTCGTTAAGAAATAAGAATCCCTGCTCGGGCTCGGATCGGCCGAGGCAGGGATTTTATAATTATTCCTTGACATACCATAGGGGGGTATAGTATATTTGAATTGGCCGAAAAAAAAGGACGGCCCATCTCCATGACCCATCCCGCCCACAACGACCAGCTCATCGCCCTTAAGCGCATCGAGGGCCAGATCCGCGGCATCCAAAAGATGATCGGCGCCAACAAATACTGTGTGGATATCGTGACCCAATTGCACGCGACCATCGGGGCGATCCTGAGGGTCGAAGACACCATCCTTAAACGGCATTTCCAGGGATGTGTGGCCAACGCCTTCCGGGGAAAGTCCGAGAAGGAAAAAGAGCAGAAGATCGCGGAGGTCCTTGAGCTTCTGACGCGTTTCCGGAGATCATGATGATGCGCACATTTTTCTCTAAAGTGATGGTTTCGGGGCTGATCCTGGCCGTAAGTTTCTCGGCCGTTCTCTGTTGTAACCCGGCCATGGCCCATACCGGTAAAGCCGGTCAATGCCATTCCTTTCTTGTGAAGACCGGCAAATCGGCATCCTATTGTCCACATTGTAAACCGAATCACGCCGGCAAGGATGAACGCCCCTGTTGCCTAAAGAAATTTCCGGCCGACCAGATTTCTAAAACTTCATTGAACGTTTCCCGGACGGTCAATGAGCTCGTGTTCCTGGACGCCTTGCCGAAGCCCGAAGTTGTCGTGAAAGATAAATACACCTTTGCTTACTTCAACGGCCCGCCCGGGCCGGTTTCCGACCCACCGCTTTACATCCCTCTCCATAGTTTTCGTATTTAACTCCTTGGTTTAGGTGGTGGCTTTCTTCGTTGCGCGCGAAGGAATCGATTCTTTTGACAAACCAAGGAGTTCATATGAAACGCAATTATCTATTCATAATTTTTCTGGCGGCGTTAGCGGCGGCCGGATGGGTACTTCTCAAGAATCCCCAGCCGCTTCCGCTTCAGGAAGCGCACAAAGATCTCTATTACTGCCCCATGCATCCGCAGATCACGAGCGACCGCCCTGGTATCTGCCCCATTTGCAGTATGAAGCTTGTCAAAAGAGAGACCGAGCAAAGCCGATCCCCGGCAACCAAGCCTGCCCAAAAGAGCCACGAGATCTGCCTCTTGCATAACTGCCATAAGGATGGGCACGCGTGTCCCATGATGGTTGCGGCCAAGCTCGGGGAGAAGATCACCTGCCCGATTTGCGGGACATTCCTTGCCACCGAGGAGGGACTGATCCCCCTGGGGGACGCCGCTCCGGAGGGGTATGCTTCGGTTACGATGTCTTCCCAGAAACAACAGCTGATCGGCGTTCGGACCACCCCCGTGGTGAAAAAGACGTTGACCCGGACCGTTCACGCTTATGGCTATGTGGCGCATGATCTGGAACTGTATGACGCCCAGCTGGAATACATCGATGCTTGGCATGTTTATTACACCTATCTCGCCCGCCGGCCGATCAAGGATGAGTATCGTCAGGACTGGAGAAAATACTACATGAACACTCCGTCCGAAGACCGCTGGCGCAGCGATGAAAAAGTTAAGGCCCAGCAGCGGCTGATCAAGGCCGAATACGAGCTGATCCACATGGGGCTGACCGAGCCGCAGATCGAACAGTTGCGGGAGGTGAAATATGGCCAGCCG
>JAHFFX010000231.1 GCA_023247755.1 Candidatus Omnitrophota bacterium
AGTACCTTCGCGTTACGCGTCAAAGGGGACAGCATGACCGGGGCGGGCATTATGCCCAATGATCTCGTGCTGGTGCGAAAGCAGAACATGGCCCAGACCGGGGAGACCATCGTCGCCCTTGTTAATGAGGAGGCCACGGTAAAAAATCTCGGCCGGCGCGGCGTCGACTACTACTTGGAGCCCGCCAACCCCAACTACAATCCCGTTAAGGTGGATGAGAACGTTTCGATTGTCGGCAAGGTCATCAGCGTTGTGCGGCGATTCCAATGAGCCGCAGGCGATTCCAATGAGCCGCAGGCGATTCCAATGAGCCGCAGGCGATTCCAGTAACCCCCCCCAGAAATAACATCCAAGGGATTCCCGAATTACTGAATCGCGCTGGACAGCGCGGGATAATTTTGATATTGTGAATAACTCAACAAGGGCGCCTGCCCCTTTCGTGGACTAGCGCAAGTTTTTCTGAAAAAATTAAGGTTATCTGCGCCCGTAGCTCAACTGGATAGAGCGATTGCCTACGGAGCAATAGGTTGGTGGTTCGAGCCCACCCGGGCGCATGATTTTGAATATAAAGAATCTGATAATTATGAAAACCGGCAATCGTTCTTTAATCTCTTCTTCCCAGACCTTCCAGGCTACCCCCAAGACATCTTTTCTTATCCCGCAGGGCGAACTTGAACTATTTCATTACATGATGGACCATATCGGGGACGAGGTCCTGGTGGTCCGCCGGGACGGGCGTATTGTTTTCGCCAACCAGGCCACTGTCAAAAAGTTGGGATATCCCCGGAAGGTTCTTCTTGATAACAAGCTGATTATGGATTTGTTCCGCGAGAGGATTACTTTGCCTCAATGGCAGAAAATTTATTGGGACCGGGTAAAGAGAAAAGGCGCGCCCGTTTCTTTTATCGTCGAGTGCGTCGGCAAGGGGGGTGGCGTCCGTACGATGGATGTGACGGCGGTTTATATGCAGTACAAGTCCGAGGAATATCTTCTTTCCGTGGCCAGGGACATCACCGAGCAGCTGATGCTTCAGCAGAGATTGAAGGAATCGGAGAAAATGAAGGCCTTGCAAAATTTTATCGCCGGTACGGTCCAGGAGATTCAGCACCCCTTAAAGAGTATCCTCGATCATTCCCAGGCGTTGGTTGGAAAATATAAAGACCGTCATTTCGAATATGTCGGATATAAGGAATTCAAGGATATCATGCAGACGCTTGAGGCCATCCGCGACCAGGTCAGATACTGTTTCGACACGACGGATAAACTTCTGGATATTAACCGGCGTAAAGTGAACCTCAAAGGGGGCTATTGTAATGTCAATGAAGTTGTCCGGGCCGCCATCAAGGGTTTGCGGCAATCGTTTGAAGTGAGCGGTATCTGCCCAGGATTGCGTTTGGCGGGACATTTGCCCCTGGCGGCCATCGGCGCGCTTGAGTTTAGCCAGGTGATGACCAATATTCTGACCAATGCCATCCAGGCCATGCCCCGGGGAGGTGTCCTGCATATCAGGACCTTCGAAGATAAAGGTGACCGAAGGGAATCCCTTGCGAAGTCAAGGGGCGACCGGAAAATCCATATCGAATGTCGGGATGAAGGCGTCGGTATCTCGCCGGAAGATCTCCCGCGCGTTTTTGAACCGTTTTTTACGACCAAACATCGCGGCTTGGCTAAAAGTGCCGGTCTGGGGCTGACCATTGCCTATTCGATTACCAGATCCTTTCAGGGAGAAATTGTCGTGAAAAGCAGATTAAGAGAGGGGACCGTGGTAAGAATAAGCTTCCCCGTATATAGAGGCAGCGGCCGCCGGCTTCGTTCGGCGGTTTCGTGAATCCCTTCCGCCATGATTGACCGCCCTTCGGCAGCCGTTGAAGAAACGTTCATGCGTGAAGCCTTGAAACAGGCGCGCGTCGCTGCTGAACGCGATGAAGTACCCGTCGGAGCGGTGGTTGTGCGTGAACAAAAAATCATTGCCCGGGCGTATAACCAGGTCGAAACGCTCAAGGATCCGACGGCGCATGCCGAGATGCTTGTCATCACGCAGGCCACCAGTTTTTTGTCCAGCAAATGGCTGCAGGAATGCACATTGTATGTCACCCTCGAGCCGTGCAGCATGTGCGCCGGGGCTTTGATCCTTGCCCGGATCAGGCGCGTTTGTTTCGGCGCGGCAGACCCAAAGACCGGCGCTTGTGGTTCAGTCCTTGATATAACGCGTCATGGTCAGTTGAATCATCAGGCGCAGGTTTCCGGAGGACTCCTCTCCGGGGAGTGCGGCGGGATCCTCAGCGTTTTTTTTGAGCGCAAGCGAAAAAATAATCCGAATATCTGCCCGCCCGTGGAATGAGGAAATTACTTGATAAAAGATTGGCTATCCATTATTCTAGAAACATAAAATTTGGGAAGACAGTTATTAAGACTGTTAAGCAATAATAAGGGAGAGGTGGCGGAGTGGTCATTTTGAGCCCTTCGTTTATTTATTTTTCTCGAAGGGCGAAAAATGAGTTCGAGGAACGAAGTGACGAGAACTCTAGATCTCTCGCTTCG
>JAHFFX010000117.1 GCA_023247755.1 Candidatus Omnitrophota bacterium
TGGGAATAGCCGAGCTTGGTGGCGATCTTGCCGGCGAGGATCGCGACCGATTCGGAATGACCGCGCGTGTATTGGTCCCGGAACTCCAGGACCTTGATGAGCGAGCGCACCACCCCGTAAAAGTAGCCGACGATCCGGCGGCGCGATTCCTGGAGGCTCTTCGCCATCCGGTTGAAGGAATGAGCGAGTTCGTGGAATTCCGTTTCGCCCTGCACTTCCACCTGATAAGCGAGGTCCCCGTCGGCCAGACGCTTCGTTGCTTTGACCAATTCTTTCAGCGGCCGGCTGACCTTGCGCGAGCCGACCATACCCAGAAAAATGGCGGTCACGATGCCCAGAACGGCCACCAGCAGAATTCTGACTTGCACCGTCTTCTGGGTCTCATAGACGTCATGGGCGAGCATGTCCACACCCAGGACCGCCACGGTCCGGCCGGAAGCGTTGCGGATCGGAGCATAGCCGGAAAGGGTCACGCCCCATTCGTCGATTTGCAGCGATTCATCGGAGGAGGCGTTCTTTAAAGCCTCCATCATCTGGGGGAAACGTCCGGCATCATAATGGTCCCCCGGGAATGAGGTCACCGTTCTTCGATCGATCTGCACCGATGGATCGGGATCCACCACGAACTGCCAGGTCCCCGCTTTTTGGGTCGGTGTCAAAGTATAGATATAAGCGATCTGCGGGCTGATGGCCTTGATGGACCGCAATTGCCCGGCGACATGCTGATATTCTGCGGAAGAAACGCCCCCCTGGTTGAGAGGGACCCGGGAAAGCTCCTCGCCATCGATGAACAGCGCCGCGGTCTGCGCGATGAGCACCAGCCGCTGGCGCAGCGACTGGAACTGGGAGTTGAGAGCGAACTGATAGATGAGAAGATTGCTCAAGACCAGCGTGAAGAGCATCGACAGAATGAAAACGAGGGTCAATTTGACCTGGAAGGAATTGGACTGGAATTTGGGGGGAGGTGGAACTGAACCCATGGATGTCAGTATAACATTTTCACGGAAAAATGAAATGGACAATACCCCGGGCGGGGCCGGGCGGAAGCCGCCCGGCCCCGCCTCAGACTTTCCCGCCTAAAACGAAGAAATACCAAAGGTTCGCGCTGATGTGCGTTCCCTTCTTATGTTCTTTCAAAAGCAGTTTCCGGACGTCCCGGGGGTGAGCAAGGATGACCTCGATGTCCTCTCCCGGTTCCAGCTTCTGCCGGGGATCCTTATTGCGGGGGTCATGTTCATCGACCCGGACCAGGACGACCCGGCCCGTGTCGTCGATGATGCTGGCCCCGCTCTTCAAAGGAGGCGAGGCCGAGACGACCTTCCCCACATAACCGGTTTCCTCTTTGAGCTCCACCAAGGCGTGTTTGGGGTCCCCGTGCGCGAGCCCCGCCGGGAAAGAAAGCAGATACCCTCCCACCGCGGGTCGGAACTGTTTGATGAGGATATAACTCCCTGAGGGCACGAGCTTGGCGATCACGACGATGCCGACGGTGGACCTGGATCGCTTGCGCCGGACGGTCTCCCAGGCGATCGCGGCCCCATCCCGGGCCAGATAGCGGATCTCATGGACCGCGAGCCAGTTACCGGAAAAAAGGACTCGCTCGGAATGTTTCTTCATTTTAAGGTCTGTTCCCGGGAGGATTGTTCCCGGGAGGATTGTTCCCGGGAGGATTGTTTCCGGGATGATTGTTCTCGGGCGGTTTATTCCCCGAAGGCTTCGTCGGCGGCAGGTTCTTCTGGTACTTCTGCTT
The DNA here is from genome assembly GCA_023247755.1 of Candidatus Omnitrophota bacterium. Lineage (GTDB taxonomy): Bacteria > Omnitrophota > Gorgyraeia > Zapsychrales > JAHFFX01 > JAHFFX01. The sequence continues at coordinate 1,751 of JAHFFX010000117.1, forward strand.
ATTCTGGTAGTTCTGGGCCCCTCCCCCTTGCGGCTTGCCCTGTTTCATGTCCGTATTTCTATTTTGCCCGGGGCCGGACTGCTCCCGCCGGCGATTCGGATCATTGGGGACAGGTTTATTCTGGGGACCCGGCCCGCCGGGATTCTTGGCCGGTCCTAAATTTGGTCCTGCTTTTCTTTGCGTTGTGGACGGTTGCGACGGCGAAGATCCCGGCCCCGCTTGCCCCTTCGGTTGCTGCTGATCCCGTTCTTCCTCCATGCGTTGCCGTTGGAACTCTTGCGGATCTTCCCGGAACTCCGGAGTCGGTTGAACAGCACTGTTGGGTCCACCCGTTTTCCCGCCGGGGGAGCCCTTGCCGAACTGACCGGGACGTTTTCCCGATCGTCCGGAAGGAAGCGTTTCGCGCTTTTGGCCTTCCTGCCGCGGACCGCCGCCGGATTCTCCTTCGAAACGCCCGGGCCGCGGAATTTTATTGCGCTCCGGTCTTCCGCGAAACTCGCGCACATCTTCCGCCCGCTTGCGGATCTGCTGGCGCATCTCCTGCCAGTGTTCCTCCCGGCGGGGAGGAAGCTGATGGAACTCGCGGGGCCGTTCGTTGCGCTTGATCTCCGTGGAATAACCGGGATTGATGAGGATCTCCTCTTCGCCCACTTTACCGACCGCATCGATGGTCTTGATGAAAGGTTTGTCCTCGTAGGCCTCCACTTCGGTGCTGTCTCCGGTGAACTTCGTGAGCCACTCCGTGCCGCGGGCGCCGATGACCGCGGTGGGGGTGCGGATCTCGAACGCTTCCCCTTGCGGCAGCTCGCGGATCAGCGTGAACACCTCGCCTTTCAGAAGATCGATCTTCTCGTTCTCCTTAAGCACCACAATGGCGGTGGTATTTTCTTCGACGCGCACGATGTTATCGTCATGCTCGTCGAAAGCCAGTTCAGCGTAAGCGCCGGGACCGGTCTTGATGGTGGCGCCGGATTTCAGCAACTGTCCGTCCACGGCGGCCCGGTACTGGGCCCGCGCGGAATCCTTGATCTGCACGTTGCCCAAAAGCGTGATGATCTCAACGTCCGCCAGCTCCTCTTCATCAACGTCGGCCCCGTCCGCAGGAGATTCATACGTGGTCACCTGCTCCAGCTGATTCTTAAGGACCGTGACCCCTTGCCTGGAACCCGGTGACGATTCCCCGGAGGAAGCAATGCTCTGAGTTCTGGATTCCTTGGACTGGTCTTGCCGTTTCAACGCCTCATCGGCGTAAACTTCCGCCGCCCGGATGTGTTCTTCCACGCTGTCGGCCCGTTTGAGCAATACCTCGGCGTTCATGGGCTCCCAGGCCGCAGCAGTATGTTCAACCGATCCGCAATAATGGGCCAACACCAGAGGCAGGACCAGGCATAACCTAAAAAGGAATCTCATTAAGTCTCCTGTTTTCCTGATTCACCCGAACCGGGAAAAGGTTTTTTGGATCCGCTCATTTCAACACGGCAAGGTCGGCGAAATTCCAGTACAACATAACCATTTGCAATACATGGAATTATAAATCAGATGCCGCAATCAATTCAACAGGAAAGTTTTTCGCCGCGGGGCGGAAAGACTTCGCCCCCGGGGAGCCCCATCCTGCGCTTAAGCTCAGCGATACGCTTCCCGCACTTCTTGATAGCGAAAACAGTCGACCATATGATCATTCACCATTCCGGTGGCCTGCATGTGGGCATAGATCACCGTCGGCCCCAGGAATTTGAACCCCCGCAGCTTCAGGTCCCTGGCGAGCGATTCGGCCAGCGGGGTCAGGGCCGGAAGCTCCTTGATCGAACGGAAACGATTCCGGATGGGTTTGCCGCCGATAAATCCCCAGATGTATTCCGCAAAGGTCCCGAACTCTTCCTGTATCTCAAGGAAGCGCCCGGCGTTGTTGATCGCCGCTTCGATCTTCGCGCGGTTGCGGATGATGCCGGCGTCCTTAAGGAGCCGCGCCACATCGCGGGCCGTGAAACGGGCGACCTTCTTCGGATCGAACCCCGCGAACGCCCTTCGGTAATTCTCCCGCTTGTGCAGGACCGTGCGCCAGCTCAACCCGGCCTGGGCGCTTTCGAGCACAAGAAATTCGAAAATCTTGCGGTCGTCGCGCAGCGGCACGCCCCATTCGACATCGTGGTACTCGATCATCAGCGGATCGTCCGTGGGCCAGGAGCAGCGGGTGAAATTCGTTGGCTTATTCTTCATAATGGAAATCTCCTTTTAATATTTCGGGCTCCAAGCACCCGGCGCCCGGCTCCCGGCAATAAATTCGGGCTTCCTGAAAAGCTCGATGGTCTAAGGACATGGAACAAAAAGCCGTTCTGTATCACTTTTCGATCATCCCTTCCGTTAGAACATTCCCCGTCTCGGAGCTGACCACCACATAATAAGGAAGGAGCGTCAGGATTCCAAAAGGGGCAGCGCCTTCCAGGCTCTTGAATGCGACCCTCCAGCTCTTCACCTTACGAGAATTAACGGCCTCCGGAACATTGAACGAATCGGCGTAACAGGAGAGCTCGTTGAGCGTGCACAGGTACTGAGCTTCCTCCACCTCGAATGGGGTGAGGCTCTTGACCTGTTTATCCTTGCCTTGCGCAACCATGTATTCCTGGGCCAAGGAGACCGCTTCGTCCCGACTGATGCCATCCGACCGGTCGACCGCCGCAGCCGGCAGAGCGACTTTCTTGGGAACACTGCTGCAGGCCGCCACGCTGAAGGCCAGGATCAACGCCATCGATCCGATCCGGTTCTGCCGCGCCATTCTCATCTCATCCTTCCTTTCATTTCCGGGTAAAGCTCGAAAGACGGATCGGACTGCCAGAACTCTTTCGTCGCCAGATCCATGATGGAGAGCTTGCCGGAAAATCCCGCCCCGGTGTCCATCGCCCAGACGTTGCAGAACTTGACCGGCTCGCTCAGGTGAAAGATCTGCGTAGGCGTGTGCCCCACGAAGATCGCTTCGTAGGTGCCGAACCGGAACCGCGGGTCGGTCACGGAAAAACGCTGGGCGAGGGTCAGGAGGTTCCGGTCCCAGATAAAATTTTCCAGCGGTTGCTCCGGCAGCGGTTTCACGGGGTCGATGCCGCCATGAACAAAAAGACGGTTTCCCTCCAGAAGATACCAGTGGGCTTTCTGCAAGAGCTGTAGATGCGCCTTGGGCATTCCTTCGGGGCCATAGGAAACGAGGGTCGCCTCTCCCCCCTGGCTCGTCCAGATCTCGGGGCGGCGGCCGGAGGTCGCCCACTCCATGGCCCAGTGATCATGATTGCCGATGATGTAATCGAGATGCCGCAGGGTCAGCAGTTCGTCAAAACACGCGCCCACTTCGGGCCAGCCGTCGCAAACGTCGCCCAGCGCGATGAGACGGTCCGCGGCGCGGTCAAAACCGCTGCGCTGAAGACATTGGACCAGCGCCTTATGCGCGCCGTGGATGTCACCGATAACAAAGGTCCTCATTCGCCACTGATCGTTGTTGTTGGTAAACAAAAGGGGCGGACCGACGAAAGGTCGGTCCGCCCCGGCACGCGCATAAAATTATTTCGCCTCTTGCTTCTGCTCCATAGTTTCCCTGGGGTGCTCCATCATCATATCTTTCTTCTCCCCCATCTTTTCCTTCATCATCTTGCACATGGGGCAGTCCTTCATCTGCTGCATCATGACATCCGCATCGAACTTCAATTCGACCTCTTTAACAACTTTCAGATCCTTGTCGTACTTCGTCGCCTTGCTGCCCTGGATAACGACAAAACCGCCGTCCCCGGTGGCAACGACCTGCCGTTCCATCATGGAACTGCACAACGGGCACATCATGCCGTGCCCCCCCATCTTGCCCATCATACCCTTATGTCCGCCCATCATGCCGCCGCCCTTCATACCGTCTTCCATCATCCCGCCGCCCGCCGGCCCCATGTCCTCTTTCATATCCCTGGGCTCCTCCGCAAAGGACACTGCTGCCGCTGTAACCACGACCATCAACCCCAGCGCCACCGTCAGTTTTTTCATCACGTGCCCCTCCTTTAATGAGCGCACAACTTATGGAGTCCCGCCCTGCTGGGACGACATAAGTTGTTTGCGCGAATTAAACCCGCAACTCATTTCCCATAAAAATGCCCAATACGGTCGTCCTTCATTTTTTCTTAAGCACGCTATATTGATTGTCGTGCTTGCGAAACCCCTTGATGAATTCCTTCACCTCGGAGAACCGCTCGGCGGGGAACCGGTTCCGCTTGAGGCGATAAAGGCCGTCGACGGTCACCGAGTCCTTGCCCTTGGCATAATCGGTCTTGATCTGGACGAAATCGAGCTGCAGGTCGAAATTCTCCGGAATGTAATCGATGCGGAAACCCGGCGGGATCACATATTCGGCCCGGCTGCGCATCAGCATATTGTTGGCCATGAAAATGGGATACTTGCGTTCTTTCTCAGGGAAGAAATCATCGATATTATGGCTCAGGTCCTCCTTGAGGATGATCATGTCGTTGATCACCGGGTACGCGTCCGCCCGTTTATATTTCATGTACAACTCGACCTTCCCATAGCGTTCCTCAAGACCATCGAAGCGGCTTTCGATCACTTCCCCGCCCTTGGTGATGCTGTTCTCCATGGATTCAATCATCTTCTGACGGTCTTTCTCGGTCGCCATTTTCCACATATAACGGAAACTCCCCGAGAAATCGATGCCGAAATTCACTCGAATGTCGAAGACCGCCGAACCGTCATCGGACAATTCCACTTTTCCGGTGCTTTCAATGGTATTTCCCTTTTCGGTCGTTGGCTCCACCCGGTCCAGCCGGAACCCGTTGTCTTCCACGACCAGCAGGTAGGCCCCGTCATAACCCAGCGGATGCTCCCCAAAGTCATACCCCTTGGTCTGGGGATCGACGAAATATCTCTTTCCATCCACGGCGATCTCGAGGATCACGTGGTCGAACGCCGCCACCTGCGGGAGGCCGTGCTGCGGATCCCCGCCGTATTCGTCGTTGAACAAAACGGGATCGGCCTTGATGCCGGCATAGGCCAGCATCTGGCGGGCGAGGAGCGTCCAATCCTTGCAGTCGCCGTAACGGTTCTGGAAGATCTCGGGGGTCGGATGCGGCTCAACGGTATGATCACCGAAGTTCATGCCCACATAACGGAAATTGTCCTGGATGAACTCCAGGATGGCCAGGGCCTTTTCTCTTTCGGTGGTCTTCCCGGCGACCAACTCGGCCACTTTGGCCTTGATCTCTTCGCTGTCCTGGGTTTTCTCTTTGACCTGGTCCCGGTACCAATCGGCGATGGTCTTCCAGTCGGGAAGAGAGGAAAAGATCGCGAACCCGTGCATCTCTTCGTACGGAGGAAGGTACTGTTCGCGTTCCGAGAAGTCCTCCGTATCGGAAAAGGTGAACGTGTACTTGACGGTCTTCCCTTCCTTTTCAATGACCGGTTTGAAATCCGCGTTGAACTGCTTGAAATCGATCTTCTTGTCGGCGGGAAAGATAAAGGCGGAGGTTTCGAGCTTGGTCGGCACGGTCGGATAATCCACGCGCTCCCAATAGTGGTCCTTGATGGCCTTGCGGGTGGTCTTGCCGGTGGCGTAAACGTCGATGACGGAACCGGGCGCCACCTGCGGAAGGGTGACGACCACCACCCGGAAATCGGAGTACATGGGAGAACCCTGGTAGACCGGGAGGTCCTGCAGTTTGGTGTACGGGTGCTTCGTCCCGTCCGGCGTGATCACATAAGCCTGGACCTCGGGGATCGATTCCCGGCTCTTGTCATAATAAAGCTTCTGCTCGCCGAGATAATTGGCCCCCTCCTTCTGGATCTTGATGCGGTAATTGAGCACCTCCGTGTAGGACCAATCGTCGTTGAGCGTCATTTCATATTTATTGAGAAGATAGACGAACGGCTGGTCCTCGTTAAGCTCCTCCCAGGATTTGGGCGCGGGAGCTTCCTTGCCGCCGGCAGCAGGCTTGATCTCAGCGGAGGCGGG
>JAHFFX010000118.1 GCA_023247755.1 Candidatus Omnitrophota bacterium
CCACGGGGTCACGGCCCTGGCCTGGATGGTGAGCGCTTCATCCGGCGGCCGCACCGTGGACGGCGCCACGGGAGACATCATCGAACGCGACGTGACCGGCTATATCGACGATTATAATGAACAATGGGACAAGGCGGCGCGCGCCCTGCGGGCCATGTTGAGAGGGCGCGGGCACGGGGGCCACGGCGGCTCCCCCATGTTCGACGGTGGCTCCTCGTCGGGATCCGGACCCGAAGGCGGGGGTTACGAAGGCATGACGCCGGAAGAGTACCAGCAGTCGGTCGCCGAGGACAACGCTTACTGGAACGGTTCCTCAGAGGATTACGAACGCGTCAAAAGCGGGGAATGCACCTGGAGCGATTCGTCGAACTACGGCTGCTGAACCGTAAGGATCGGAGCAAGACGCGCCGTCTGGATTTTGGGCGGCCGCCCGCACTCGGCGCTCATTTAAAAGGAAAGATCGGATATGGGACAACGACTCTATTATATTATCACCGGCACGATCTTCGGAGGCGCCGCCCTGATACATCTTGGGCGCCTCACCAATCACTGGACGGTCACCGTCGGTTCCTGGACGGCGCCGCTGTGGCTATCGGTGGTGGGGATGACCATTGCGGGAACATTAAGCGTCTGGGCCTTCCGGTTGGCCGCCGACGGGAAGAAGAAATAGCGGGGGCTGTTCCCTTCTGCGGGAATTTATCTATGAAACCTTTCCTCTTCATTCTTTTGATCCTCATCGCCGGGCCCGCCCAGGCCGCGGACAGCGGCGCGAGATACACTCGTCCGGTCAAGAATTATGAGCGCCAGCCGGTCAATTATTTAAAGCCGAACCAGATCAAATACATCCGTGAGATCAAAAATTATTCCCGGGTCCTGAGGGATTACCGACGAATTCGCTAAGAAAATCGAAAAAAAAGGAGAACCATCGATGAAAACACCAGCCCGTCTTCTCTTCTTGCTCATCAGCAGCTTGGCGTTAACCCTCGGATTTTTGCCCGCGGCCTGGTCGAGCCCAACCCCCCTGCACCGGATCGGAGTGCGGGCGGTTCCCGGAAGCACCGCCGAGTTCTTCGATACGAACACCGGCAGTTCGTTCACTCCCCGAGGGAACGATTACGTCCGCCTGGCCCCGATCGGCGGCGTGCCCGACCACTCCACGTTCAACCCCGGCCTCTACAATGCGCCGCAGATAGAAGCCGCATTAAACCAGATGCAATATGACGGCTACAATGTCATTCGGGTTTTTCTCAATTCCCAGGTGATCGGCGGGAACTTAACCCAACCGGGAGTGGACCCGGCCTATATGAACAATGTGCTCGATTTCCTGACCCGGGCGAACGCCCACGGGGTCCGCGTCATCCTGGTCACCTATTACATCCCCCTCAATTATCAATCCCTCGTCGGGACCCCGCCCAACAATGTGGAAGGCAACAATCAGATCTACATGAGCCAGAGTTATATCAACGCCTTCAAGACGTACTGGACGGATATCATCAATTTCGTCAAGGCCGCCGATCCCAATTTGTTGAGTACCATTATTTCCTACGATATGTGGACGGAGCCCTTTTTCCTTTCTGATGAAAAGCCGTTCTCGCTCACCAGCGGATCCGTAACGCCGGCTGCCGGGGGAACCTATGACATGGCGAACACCGCGAGTCGACAGTTGGCGGCGGACAAGAGTGCGACCTTCTGGGCGAATCAGATCGCGCAGGCTATTAAAAGCGTCGATCCCCAAGCGCTGATCGCGGCGAGCGTATTCACGCCGGCCGCCGTAGGGCGTTCCGGTTATAACGGCGTCGAGCCGGTCCCGGCGGGGGCGGATACCCGAGCCCCGCTGCGGCCTTCCGCCCTTTACGCGTCGTCGTTGGATTATATCGATATTCACGCGTATCCGGTAGGGGCGAATTACGATCTCGGCCAGGACCTAAGTTCGGCGGAAATAGCTTCGCTGGGGACCGCGAAGCCCCGGTTAATGGGCGAGTTCGGCGCTTTCAAATCGCAATTTGCGGACGTGACCTCGGCCGCCTATGGTATGAGAGACCATCAGATCGCTTCCTGCTCGTATGGTTTCAAAGGCTGGCTTTTGTGGACCTGGGACACCACCGAACAACCCGAACTCTGGAACGCGATGGACAACAGCGGCGCGATCAACGGTATCTTGGCTCCGAGCGTTCGGCCCAACGCTTGCTCCGACGTATATCCTCTGGCGATCACTTGGATCACCCATGACCCTCTCGCTGTCCCGCCGGGTCCGGCGACCGTGCCGATACAGCTGACGACCAACGTGCCGGCCGTTTGCACCTTGTACACTTTGAGCAGCGGTCCCGGGACGAACCACACCTTCAACATCTGGCACAACCTCACCTACGGCGGAAGCTACACCTACCCCATCACCTGTTCCAGCGACTCCGAGTTCACCAACACCACCTTCACCTTCAATGTTCCCCAAAAGTCGGTCGGGCTCAATAAATTTGACCTTTTCCTCCAATATTTGGGCACCGCCAGCGGCGGGGACGGAAGCGCCGCCTATCAAAAAGTTACTCAGGCCATGGCCCAAAAATCGATCGTGGACGCTAAAAATATCGGAACGCCTTACGTCCGGGTCGGGGTGACGGGATACGGACCCGTCGCTTACAACACTCCGGGAGATCTCGACCTCTGGGTGAACAACCCCACCGCCTATTGGTTTCTCATGGACCAAATGATGGGTGACCTCGACGCCAATGGACTGAAGATCATTCCCAGCTTCGGCTGGAACTGGCTGCAAATGCCGGCGATGACCGGAGAGAACTTCGGCCAACTGATCAACGACCCCAATTCGCAAAGCTACCAGCTCTTGACGCGCTATATCAGCGACTTCATCAACCGGTATCGAAATCATCCGGCGCTGCTCTTTTATGAGTTGACCAGTGAATGGAACCTGAATGCGGACCTGGATAACCTCACCCGTGACCCGGGGAATCCGCTGGTGAGTAACGTTACCACGGACCAATTGATCGCTTTCACCACCCGTTTGGCGACCTACGTCCGGTCTTTAGATCCCAACCACCTCATTTCATCGGGATTCTCCATGCCGCGGCCCGCCGCCGAACACCTGCGGGCCCAGCCGGAATGGTCTCCCGCCGGACCCAACTGGACGCCGGACACTCAGGCGCAATTCCAGAAGAACCTGACCGATATCCATCAAGGGGTGGATATCGTCAGCGTCCATTTCTACAACTTCTTCATCAACGGTGCCAGCGGCCCAAGGGACAACGAACGTTTCGGCATCACCGGGGCCGCGAACCCGGGGTTCCTGGACATCGTCAAGCAGATCACGGACGGGATCAGCAAGCCGCTGTTCGTCGGAGAATTCGGGGATGCTACGCCTTACGTATACAACGCCCCTCCCACTTATCCTGAACCCGTGGGATTTGAGGACCCCCAGGCGGCGTTCTCCCAAAATGTCCTGACCAAGATCCAAGCGCTCGGCATTCCCTACAGCGCCCCCTGGGTCTGGGAGTTCTATCAATTCCTGACCTATAACCTTTACCCGGACCCGTCCGCAGGATTCAATCTGGACCCCAGCTTCACTCCCGTCAATATCGCCGCGATCACGCAGACCAACAACAATATGGGCAACCCGCTGATCCTCCCCCAGAACCCGGACACGACACCCCCCGTCGCCGTTCTTACCTGGCCTCTGGAAGGAACCGCGGTCTACCCCGACCAACTGGTGCACGCGGTGGCCAGCGACAACAACGGAACGGTCTTACGGGTCGAATTCTTCGTCGATGGCAACCTCCAGACGACGGACACGATCGCGCCCTATCAATTCATCTGGAACACGACCGCTTTGTCCACCGGAACCCATCAACTGCTCGCCAAGGCCTATGACCCCGCCGGCCACTGTTCCGGTACAGTTTACGACCGACCAGCCGGCCGTCTGCACCTTGAACAGTTTGACCAGCGGACCGGGGACCACGCACTCCTTCGATATCTGGCACAACCTCGGCTATGGCGAAAGCTACACTTACCCCATCAACTGCCAGGACATGGCGAACCCCCCGAACACGACGAGCACAAGCATTACCTTTGTCGTTGCGCCGAACCAGCCGCCTTCGGTGACCACGGCGGCCAGCGCCACCCCCAACCCCGTCGGCGGAACCACCACGAATTTATCGGTCCGGGGGACCGATGATGGCGGGGAACAGAACCTGACCTACACCTGGGCGACCACCGGCACTCCTCCGGCGCCGGTCACCTTCTGGATCAACGGCACCAACGCCGCCAAGGACGCCACCGCCGTTTTCACCAAGGCCGGAACGTATAACTTCCAGGTCACGCTCCGCGATCAACCCGGGCTTACCGCCACCAGCGCCGTCACGGTGACCGTCAACTCGACCCTGACCTCCATTACGGTCACGCCATCGTCGGTCACAGTGCCCACCGGACGCACCCAACAGTTCAGAGCTTTGGCGATGAACCAGTTCAACCAGCCGATGACCCTGGGGTTCAGCTGGTCGGTCACCGGCGGCGGGACCATCAACAGTTCCGGGCTCTTTACCGCCGGCGGCACGGCGGGAGGTCCTTTCACCGTCAAGGCCCAGTCCGGTTCCATCTTCGGAACGGCCTCGGTGACGGTCGCGATCGTGGCTCCGCAGATCACGAGCCAGCCGGTCAGCGTCACGATACACAGTGGGCAAAATGCAACCTTTAGTGTCGTGGCCAGCGGGTCCCTGCCCCTCAGCTACCAGTGGCAAAAGGCCAATCCGAACAGCTCGAACTTTCTCCCGATCCTTGGCGCGACTTCCGCCAGCTACACCACCCCGGTCCTGGGCCTGGATGCCAGCGGGACCAAGTACCGCTGCAAGGTGACCAACGCCGGAGGCCCTGTGACCAGCAGCGCGGCGACGGTGACGGTGACGCCCTGAAAAACTCAATCGGTGTCAGAACTAAGATCTGACGCCGGAAACGGGGACGCGCGCGAATGCATCAAGGAGGTCAGAAAATTTGCGGCGGTCCAACCGAAGAATTGGAGAACCTTGACAACCAGGAATTCTTCCGGTATTACAAGAACCTGGTGAACCCGGAGACCAGGAAGCCAGGCGACGACCGCAGCCGCAGAACTGCGCCCGTCTATCGACCCAAGCGAAAGGACAAGGCCACTATGAAAAAAACCGTTCTATTGCTCTTGTTTCTGTTCAATGTCATGCCGGCTTCTGCCGAGACCATCGAACTTACGTCCGGCGAGATCGTGCAAGGCCAGATCATTGAACGCACCGATAAATCCATCAAGGTCGACCGCGGCTTTGGGGTCAATATCACTTATTATCCGGAAGATGTGGAAAGCATCGATGGACAGCCGTTCTCTCCCCCATCGTCCGAGAAAGACCAGCGCAAGAATGGGCCCCCGGCGAGAACCCAGGTCATCGAAGGCGAGGTCGGAAGCCGTTTCCTTGCCAAGAACGACGGAGGTCTCGGGCAGATCGTACTGCTCCTTGCGGACGGCAAATTGATGAAGTTCTGGGTCAAGAAGAACGCTTCGTTCGAGGGGAAGAAATCACTGAAGGAGTTCGGGACCAGGGACTACATAGCGGTGACGTACTCCGAGTCCGGCGACAAAAAATACGCGAAACACATCAAACTCCTCTCCGAAGTTGAGAAGAGCGTTCAGCTGATTACCGCATTTCCCAAGAACACTCAAGATCATACCGATGAAATAGTGAAGCAAGGGAAACTTGCTGAAGCCATACAGTTCATCGCCACCCGAAAGGACATCACCTCCGGCTATCTGGGCAAGATCACATTGAATTTGCCGGATGACACGGGCGTAACCATCTTCGTGCCCAAAAACGCGATCATCGAAGGTCTCAACAGCTCTTTTGGAAAACTGATGCTGGGAGACACCCTGTCGGTGACCTACGTTCTGATCGATCGGCAGAATTTTGCCAAACGCATCAAGGTCATTTCAAAGTCCAAGCATTGACAAAGCGGACCGATGGCCTCAGGGCAAAACCGAGATCTGACAGCAAAGACGACCGGCGCCGGAAAGCCACCGCACAAATCATGAAAAACATCCTCCTCCTGTCCTTGATGCTCGCCGTCCTTCCGCCCGCGCTGGACGCCGACCAAACGTTGTGCACGGCGGAAACGAGGATCTGTCCCGATGGAACGGCGGTGGGGCGGTCGGGTCCGCATTGTGAATTCACCGCCTGTCCCGGTGATGCGGACGGTGATCGCGAATCCCGCAAAACGCAAAGCGGCATCCGAGGGACCGCCACGGTCGGCCCGGCATGTCCCGCCATGCGGATTGATCCGGGGACGGAATGGGAGCAACGGTGCAAGGACAGACCGTTCCAGGGAACACTCATTATCAAGGAAGGATCAACGAACCGCGAGACGACCCGGGTGCAAACCGATGCGCAGGGCCGCTTCGAGGTCGCTCTCCCGGCGGGTGTTTACCATATCCTGTCGGACGAGGCCAGGCCCTACCCCCGCTGCGGCGCCGATGCCAAAGTTGAGCCGGAGCGTCTCACCGTCGTCGAGGTGAGCGGTGATTCGGGGATGAGGTAAATCGACCGGCAGGACTTCCGGGGGTGGAGGACCGGCCAGGTCCAGCGAAATTTCACGATCGGCATCAACTCAATCCGGAACCGCAAGTAAAAGGAGACTCAAATGCGATTAATGTTAAACGTTGTGCTGCCTCATGAGCCGTTCAATTCCCTGGTGCGCAATGGCACCGCAGGCTCGACCCTCAAGAGCATCCTGGACGCCATCAAGCCCGAAGCATCCTATTTCACGGAGCAGGACGGGAGGCGCGGCGCCATCTTCATTGTGAACGTCAAGAACGCTTCGGACATCCCGTCGGTGACGGAGCCCTTCTTCCTCAAATTCAATGCCGATTGCAAGCTGCGCATCGTCATGTCCCCCGAGGAGCTGGCGCAGGCGGGCCTGGAAGGTCTCGGAAAGAAATGGGGGAAATAACGTGATACCCGAAAGCCGGCTTTTGCCTCGATGTTTTTTGACGGCTTTGCTCGCCGGCGGCCTGCCGCTTCTGGCCATAAGCGCGGCCCGGGCCGACTCGGTGAACATCAAGGGCGTCAAGATCTCCTACACCGTCCAGGGGACCGGCACCTCCGTCGTGCTCCTCCATGGCCTGAACGTCAGCAGCTTCATCAACTGGGGCGCGACCGGTATCATCAAACTGCTGGCGCAGAACCACCAGGTGATCGCCATCGATCTGCCCGGCCACGGCCGGTCGGACAAACCGAAAGACATATCGGCCTATGGACGGCAGATGGTGGAGGACATCATCGGCGTTCTCGACCATCTGGGCGTGCAGAAAGCGCACATCGTCGGCTATTCTCTGGGCGGCGTGGTGGCCATGAAGTTCCTTGTGCTGCATCAGGACCGCGCGCTTTCCGGTGTGCTGGGCGATATGGGGTGGCTTAAGACCGACAGTGTGTCCCTGCGCGGCTGGGAAAAGATCCCGGGCTATCGCTTCGGCGCCCCGGCGTCCTGCCAGCAAGCGATGGGCGGAATCGCCGTCACCCGGGAAGAGGTTCTGTCGGTGCAGGTCCCCGTTGAAATGATCGTCGGCGCCCAGGACCCGGCCAAGCTGCTGTTCGTCGCGCCCCTGGCTTCCCTGCGGCCAGACTGGCTGCTCGTTGAGGTCCCTAACGCCGGCCACATCAACGCCGTGACCAAACCGGAATTCAAGGACGCCCTCCAGCAGTGGCTTGACGG
>JAHFFX010000232.1 GCA_023247755.1 Candidatus Omnitrophota bacterium
CATTCCCGGCTGGGTCAACGCGTTTTGGATCTGCTGCGCGATCTCCCGGGATTTTTGGTCGGCCACTTCCCAGGCGCTTTGCGTTTTAAGCGCTTCCATGATCTTGTCATGCGCCTCTTCATAGGTGGCCGGGGAAGCATCCCGTCGTTCTTTCACCCGCACGATGAAATAACCCTCGTCGGTGGCGACCGGTTCGCCGATCTTCTGGTCCGGCAATTGAAAAACCTGCTGTAGCAGTTCGAACGACCAGCCGAGATCAAGGTTGGGGCGGTCCTCGCTGAAGAACCCGGTTTCCTTGACCTCCTGCTGGAACTGCTGCGCCACTTGGGCAAAATCGGGGTTCGCCGACAGGGCCTGATAGAGCTCTTGCGCTTTTTGTCCTACGGATTCCTTGGCGGCATCATCGGCGCTCTCGGGGAATGACAATTTGATGTATTCCACATTGACCGAAGGCGGAAGGGCGAACTCCGCCGCATGGGCATCAAAATAGGCGCGGGCTTCGGACTCTTCGAAGGACGCCTCGGTCAGAAAATCTTCCGGTCGGATGAATGCGTAGCTGACCTGGAGGGCCATGTTTTGCGCGTCATAATCCGCCCGCAATTCCTCGTCGGATATGGAAATGCGTTCGATAACATCCCGGTAGATCTTATTGAAGATGAGGGTGCTGCGCACGCCTTCTTCAAAGAACCGGGCCCGGGTCTTGAACACATACCGAAGAATGTCGTTGTATAACAACGGGTCGAATTTGCCATTGCGCTGGAACATGGGGATCTGGGCGATCGCATCGACGACCTCCTTATCGGAGATTCTTAAGCGGCGCTTTCTTGCTTCATAAAGGAGGATCAGCCGGTCCCAGGCCTCCGCCTGCAGATTCACGAATTGGCTGACCCGGTTATAGTTTTCTCCGTACTGAAGCAGCGCCTGGTGTTGGGCATGCAGGTAGCTTTCCTGAAATTCTTCCAGCGATATCCTTTTGCCGAATATGCTGCCCGCCGAGGACAGGGACTTCGCGCCTTTGCGGGTCATATAATTACTGCTTCCGAACACGCCGAAAGAAAGAATGATGACGACGGAAATGGCCCAGAGGATTTTTTTCGAGAATTCTTTGCGGCGAAGATGCTTGAGCATATGGTTCTCCCAATGGTTGACCGTCGGGGTGCGGCTGTCCTCTTCGGTTATTGCCTACGGCCTGACAGAACCGTGTCCCAGCGGCGTTAAAAATATGGCCCATTATATAAAGGAAGCCATCCTTTGACAAGGAGTTTTGGATTTCGGCTCGCTCGATGGAAAAATGGCCTTCCGGCCAAAGGAAATGCTTTACAATGCCCGGCGAGGCAGATATAATGTTGCCTGTTTTTCCAAGAAAAATTTCTGGCCGGGGTTTTTCGGCGGCTGGAGAAATGCTTATAACGATTTGAAAATATGGGGTTTAGCGGGTAAACTTGAAATAGGAGCAGAAAAGGGCCGTTTTATGAACAAGCTAAAGCTGGGGTTGCCAAAGGGAAGCCTGCAAGAGGCAACCGTTAAGGTCTTTGAAAGGGCGGGTTTCAAGATTTATGTTTCGGGGAGGTCCTACTTTCCGTCGATCGACGATGGTGAGATCGAACCGGTGCTGCTTCGGGCCCAGGAGATGTCCCGTTATGTCGCGGAAGGGGTGCTGGATTGCGGGATCACCGGGGCCGATTGGATATTGGAGAACGCCTCCAAAGTGGTGACGATCGCGGACCTCGTTTATGCCAAGCAGAGCTCGGTGAAGGTCCGTTGGGTTTTGGCGGTGCCGGAGGATTCACCGGTCCGCTCGATCAAGGATCTCGCCGGAAAGAAGATCGCGACCGAACTGGTCGGAGTCACAAAACAATATTTGAAAGCTAACGGCGTTGCCGCCAACGTGGAGTTTTCTTGGGGGGCGACCGAAGCCAAGGTGGCGACCGGGCTGGTCGATGCGGTCGTGGAGCTGACGGAAACCGGCAGCAGTCTGCGGGCGCATAAGCTAAGGATCGTCACGACCATTTGCGAATCGACGACCCGGTTCATCGCGAACGAAAAAGCTATCCGGGACCGGTGGAAAAAGGCGAAAATGGAACAGATCTGCCTGCTCCTGAAGGGGGCCATCGCGGCCGACAACATGGTGGGCCTCAAAATGAACCTTGAAAAGAAGAACCTTGGCAAGGTCCTGAAGCTTTTGACGTCGCTCAAGAATCCCACGATCTCGAACTTGAGCCAGAAGAACTGGCTGGCCGTCGAGACGGTGATCGAAGAAAGCACCGTCAGGATCCTGATCCCGGAGTTGAAGAAGGCCGGGGCCCAGGGGATCATCGAATATGCTTTGAACAAAGTGATCCATTAATCAATCGGACCATCAGAATCGGGGTTGCTATGCCTTGTGGAAGAAAAAGAAAATTGCGCAAGATCCGCACGCACAAGCGGAAAAAACTGCGCAAGATGTTAAGGCACTTAAAGAAACGCGCGACACGTTAAACGAAGGGAGGAAGCCAGTGACTCCTCGCTCAACAAGCACATATCAG
>JAHFFX010000119.1 GCA_023247755.1 Candidatus Omnitrophota bacterium
CAGGTGGTTCCGGAATCCGCCGGCGTCCAGATTCATGATGATCCGGGAAATGGTGGTTTGACCCACCTTGTACTTCAGAAGTCCGCGGGTTGCCACGTTTACCTTGAATGTCGAAATTGTGGTTCCACCCACCAGCTTTTTTTGAGTTCCGCCAGAGGTTCTCTCCTCCTGGATGCTGAATTCTCTGCGGATTTCATCCTTTTCAGACTCAGTAAGAGAGCGCTCTTGTTTAATTTCCTGCTGACGAATGATTTGGTCGGCGAAATCGCGGGAGTCCTGGGCAAACGACAGCGAGACGACGTTCTGGCCCGGGCCCCGGCCAAAAAATTGTTCCTGCGCCCCGCCCGGACCGCGCAAGGCACTGGTAAAACTGACGAGGTTGTTACCACTCGCATCTTGCCGCCACATCGGCGCATCAAAAATACTTTGATAGATCAATTGCCTCCGCTTGTTATCGGTAGCCGTGCCTCGATAACGCGGGTCGGTTCGTCCCCACAAGATGTTCTGCACGATCTCATCGGTCTCGTGGTTGCTAAAATAACGTCCCAGAGCGCCGCGCAGCTGCAACGCGGCCTCAGAATCCTTATTGCCCACCACCAACCGCATGATCTCGGCAGTGGCTTCTTCTTCCTTCTTTAAAGTGGAATAATCCTCAAGATCTTCTCGAAAACCGGCCGGCGTGCTCATATAACCGAGCCGGCTGCTCATGTCCCGCTCGGTGGAAGTAACCGCGCCGGCCGTTTCCCGGGTGAATTCAACATCCAGGGCTTTCCCGAGCTGGGAAGGCTGGCGGCCCTGGACCCTTAACTGGTCGATCTTCTTTTCCAGCTGCGCGGCCTTTTCCCACTGATCCGCATCGGAAGTGATGATCGCATGGACCTCTTCTTTTAACTGCGGATTATTTTCAAATGGCGTCAGGATCCCCTCAGTTGAATTTTGCAAAAGCACCGTTTGCCTGACGGCTTCCAGTTTCTGGATCTGCTCGTCGCCGGTCTTTAACGCGGCCTGGCGGGCCTGAATGGTTTGCCGGTGTTCCTTGACCTTTCCTCGGAAATCCCCCATCACCTGTTGAAATCTCTCTGCCGAGAGATTCTGCGGCCTGATAACGTTGTCCAGACCGGATTCGAACCGGGCGAGCCGTTGCGAAAGACCGTCGAGCTCCGGAGCGGTCGCGTTAGAAAGATCGGCGTTCCAGACCCACTGCAGTTGCTGGGCGAGTTGACCGGTAAGATCGCTCTGGAACGAGCGGGTGGTCTTGTCTTCCGTGATCTGGCGGTCTTTTTGTTCGACCTGCTGCCGGACAGAAGCCGCCCGCTGGTCCTCGGGGAAGATCTGCAGCGCTCTATTAAGAGAAGCGCGGGCTTCGGTGATCCTGTCGTTGTTCTCGGTGGCGGACGCCGCCTGCTGGCCGGCCCGGGCCAGGAAATTGTTGAAATTCAGTTCCTGAACCTCGGCAGCCGTTGTGGGAGTAAGGTTCCTGAATCCGTATTCGCGGCGCTTGTCAACACCCCGCGGCACCGTCTGTCCTAACGCAGGGTTGTCCACTTCTTCCATGGTGTGCGAGAAAATGAAGCGACCGTTGCCCGGAGAATTATCCAGCTGGACAGCTTTCACTTGATAAACCCGGCCAATCCCGTCGACGAACAGGTCGCCCACCTGGGTCGGGGAGGCTTCCTGGATGACTTCCGCATAAAGCTTATCGGATTGCCCTTTCTTCGCCGTTTCGGTTCGTCCCTGCTGGGCCAATTCCCGAGCACGATTGTATTTGCCAAGCTGAGCCGTGGTGATCGTCACTTCTCTATTAAGCTCGTCGCGGAAGCTGAAAGCGGGAATATTATTCTTGTTGTATCCCGGAGCAAATCGCAACTCCTGATAACTTCCCCGGTCGAACAAAAGAATGGCATTGGCCCGGACACCGGCTTCGATGTCGGCTCTTTCCGGGGCAACGAAGTGATCCATCGCGTAAGGATTTTTATGGGAATCATAAGTATCGCGAGGGATCATCGTTCCGGAGAAGCCGAGGTTCATCTTTTTCACATAATCCAGGGTCTTCTCCTGCGCGGCGGGCATGTTGTCGGCGTTCACTCCCGGCGCGGTGAATTGCAGCTCATCGCCCTTGGCATTGAGACCAATCAGGCCGGTTTCGATGCCCCGCTTGATCTGGGCCGGACTTAAGAATTCTTTATCATAAACAGTCTTGGCGCCATAACGCTCAATGGTCCAGCTATGATCGTTCTCATTATGCAAGTTGCGATATTTATCGAAGAAGGCGAAGGCCGCCTTCTGGGCCTGCGCGGCGGACACCTGCGCCGAATCCGGCCCAGCCTCGACTCGGCTGGAGGCCGAGGCGGGCCGGGCAAAGCTTGTTTTTTGTTCAGGGACGCCGTTCACCTGCGCCGCGTCCGTCGGCATTTCCGAGGTCATCGCCTCGCCGCGCCCGCGGTCCACCTGCGCGCCGTCGGTCAGGCCATTTCTTATTTCTCCGTCGGATCGGGAAAACCCGGCGGATCTTTCTGAATCTGAAACACCCGCAGCCCTTCCGGCAATCCGCAAAGGAGTCAGTACTTTCGGTGTCCCGTCTGGGTGATAAGCCCCGCCCTCCGCTTTGGCATCAACAAAGACAAAAGCTCTTGGATTATTAGGTGATACGCGGACAAACGTATCTTTTGGAGAGGCAATAATCTCTTTTGCATCCGGAGCGATGCGGCTGAACATCCTCGCCAGGTTATCGGGAACATCGCAAGATCCGGAGGAACAGCCATGTAAGAACAATACGGTGTCCTGCAAAATGTCACCGATCCCGGATTCTTTAAGGCGCCGTTCGTGTTCCAGCGTCAGAAAACCGTTCCGCGTAAATTGCATCAGATTCGCGGCGGAGTGCGGTCCGATAACAACTGCCTTGGGTCTCCTATATCTTTCCGGATCACCCCAGTGAGTCGCTTGTTTTAAGGCAGAAATGAAACTGTCGACCACCTCATCATCATTCTTTCCACCGATTTCATACTGCTGAAGATTAACTGAAGAATCGATCCCTAAGTCAATTTCATCCGAAGGATCGATGGTCGCAGCAACGGTCGGGAGCGTATCGCCGGCCGGAGAATCCTGAAGGTCGGTACTGTTCGCCAGCGAACGGGAAGGGCCGGGCGTGCTGTCGGACAGTCCGGCCAGGCTTTTAACGACCGGAGAGTTCAAGACAGCGCCGTTATGGTCAAATGGTCCGTAAAGGGCCACCACTAAATCACGATCATCGGATTTCCCATACTTATCCCTCAGGCGGTTGCCCGTAATCGTATCCCGCAGTGCGCCGCCCCAAAGCAGGGGAAGCTCACCGATCTGTTTATGGTGGTAATAATTCGCGACGACACTACCGATCTCTCTTTTCCCTAAATTCTTCCCGGCCAGATCGAGAACTGTACTCGCCAATTCCGCTTGAATGCGCTTTATTTGAGTCTCATCGGCCCCGCCCGGACCAAAGTTAAAAGAAAGCCGGTCCGGAAAAGAAAGGAGATGCTCGATTTGCGCCTTCGCGCCCAATATTTTCTGGGCCCGATCGCTTAAAAGACGGCTGTCGAAAGAATCGCCGTAATCAAGAACCCAGCGAACATAATCGCCGGATGCCTCATTCCCATAACCCTTCTTCCCGATGGCCTGAATTTCCTGCTCGACCTTCCCCAAAACCGGCGCCAAAAGCTCCGGTCGAGATGCGCCGAGCTTATTTAAGGATCCAGAAAGCTGGTTCGAAGCGGCAATGGCCCGCGCGACCCCGGGAACGGAGGATTGGTCCAACAATTGCGGTCGCTCATTCAGGATGTGTTGAAAATGTTTTGCGGCCCAGCGCCGATGATCAATATCCCCCGAAACAGCGCGGTCCGACAAGGATTTCATGGTCGCGGGAGCCAGATCCGGCCGCTGATCTAAGAAAGATGTGAATTCTTCACTGGATGTCGCCTGGGCGATCCGATTTTCCAGCATCCAGCTCACCAGAGCGGGAACCATCTCCCCGGTAACGAGGTCCGGCCTTTGGAAGGCTCCGTCCACAGCCTGCGGACGGATGTCTTTCTGCAGCAGGCTATTATTGTCTTGACCGGCGGCAAACAGCGCGGTCAAAGCCTGGGAAGCTTTTTCGGAAGGTTCCGTGCGGACCATATCCGAGAGTTTACTCACGCCCTGCTGCATTTCGCGATAAGAACCGGTCTTGACCTTTTCCGATATCACGTAGACATTGGAGGCCATTTCTTGCTGTATTTTTTGGGAACCCCCTTCTCTCAAAGCGTTTTCCAGATTTGAAATGAAGTCCGGATGACGATAATCGTTCTCGGCGATGGAGTCGGCCACAGTCTGCGGGACGCTACGGAGGCGCTCGGCCTGCGCCGCGTCCGTCGGCATTTCCGAGGTCATCGCCTCGCCGCGCCCGCGGTCCACCTGGGCGCCGTCCAAAGGATTGCCTGTCAGGACGGATTTGTTCTCTGAACCGGCTGACAGCAACTCATGAGAACTCATCGGTTGCGCTAAACGCATCCAGTCGCCGGAGGGTGACAGGCTTTCCACCACATAAAGTTTCTCACCGGCGGCGGGTTCAATGTTCCCCTTATAGTTCTTAACCACCCGAACTTCCCGGCCATTTGCCAAGGTTACTTTCATTCCCGGTTTAATCTTAGGGATTTTGGGGGGAGCGGTTAGTTTGGGTTCCGGCGGCTTGGGCGCTTCCATTTGAACCTCTTGAACCTCGGGGAACGATTGATTAAGCGCGTCCATTCTCTCCCGGGCAATCCGAACGCCTTCATCGTCACGATTGTTTTCCGCCGCCACCTGGGCCCGGACATAGGCCACGCGCGCCGGAATCGCATTGCCCTCTCTCAAGTGACGATCGCCGGCATGAATATCGCTGTCATATTGTTCCCGATAGTCTTGATAGGCTTGGACCTGTCGGACGCGGGCCTCAGGGGAAGGTCTTTTGGGGGCCACAACCGAAGTTTGCGGTTTAGAGCGGTCTAACCTTTCCTGCATTTGTCGGCTTTGTCGGCGTTGGGTCGCCCGTTGATAACCCTTATACCCGGCGAGGCCCAGACCGATAAGACCGGTAACGGCCACGGCCCCGGTCCCCCACGGAAATTCGGACTCCGGCGCTTGCCCTTTTTCAAAATCCCTTTGCTTGATCTTTACACCAGCCGAGACCCCGCCGCGCTTGGAAGTCCTCCCGCCAACTTCATCTTTCGGCGGCGGGGGCGTCGTACGAATTTCCGATGAGGAATCCGATCTTGCGGAAGCAATTTCCGCAGCGGCCGGTTCACGTGGCGGTGGGAGAGTGGTTCGCAAAATCTCGGAGGTCGGCGCGGGTTTCGGTTCTACCGAACCCACGCTCCTTTGTTGAGGCGTAACGTTTTGGACCGTAGTCGGTGTTCCGGAGACTTGCGATCGAACCGCCGGTGCCGGCGCCGCCTGCGGCGGGCTAACTTGATCGGCGCTTCTGACTTCTCCGGTTGAACGGGTTGGCTGCGCCGGCTCGATCTGCGCAGTGGTCTCCCCGCCGGATCGAGTATTCGATAATCCCACCGCCGGGGCTGGCAACGTTGCCGTCGTCGCTTGTTCCGGCGCTTTTGGCCGGGAATCTTCTTGAACCGTCGGTGTTGCTACAGGGGTGGTGGATGGCTGTTCTGCTGGCGCGGGCGCCTCCGGCGCGATTGTCGGATTTTCCAACGGCGCGGTAACTTCGACCTCCGCCTGGCCGCCGAACTGAGCGTTTGCCTCGCCGATTTCCCGCGCTGTGGAAGGACGCGACATGGGCTCGTCTTGGGACACATCAATGGTCGTGGGCCGGACCCGGCGGCCGCCAAGATTTTCGGGGAAGAAAACCGCTTTTGAATCTCCAATATTGACCAGGCGCGCCGATTCGAACTTAAGGCCTTCCTGAATCGGCGGCTGCTCTTGTTTCACAACCTGAATGAGCTGGTTGGTCTCTTTGTCAAAGAGTCCCGCCGAGTTCTGTGGCGATCGGGTGGTGCCATGAGCGGACGCAAAGACGGGAATCGCCATGAGCGCCCCCACCAAAAGCGCCTTCGTCCCGATGCGTCGAAAGACCGAAGGTCCTCTGCGTGGTTCGGCGGTCGTGATCTCAACCGCGCGCGCCGCGCCCACCTGCGCCTCGTCCGCCTTCGCCCTAAATACGACCATGACCGGTTTGTTCTTATCCAACGCATCGGTGGTGGACTTGACTTCCTTGCCGTTCAAGAGGATCTTGTATCCGGTCGGAAGACCGCTGGTGTCCCCGATCGCGTCCTTGATATACAACGCCTCTCCCGCAGAGAGCTCATATTTCGTAGGCGCCTCGAAAGCATTGGAGAGGACTTCGACTCTTTCCACCGCCTCGGATGCTGCTTGCCTTGGCTCGGCAGAGAATGTCACATCGGCCCCTTCGATCGCCGCTACGATGCGGGACAGATCATTCTGAGCCACCGCTTTGCGTTCATTATTTTGTTGTGAATCCGATCCTTGTTCCGACCAACGGCTGGCGATCCCTTGGATTCTTTTGCCTAAATCCACATCTCGGGCTGCGACAAAGACGTTTCTTCCTGAGCGCCGGTCCGCGAAGGCATTGTTCTTATCGACAAATACCGCATACTTCAGATCGGTAAATCCGATCCTCGGCATTATCGCCTTAAAGCTTTTGATTTTTGTCCCGGTCGTGGAGAAGTCGTCCACAAAAACGATCTTTCGCCCTCTAAGGCTTCCCAGAGAGACCTCACGGCCATCGCTGACATTCCTAACTGGAGTATTAAGCCTTTCCGGGTCGCGGTCTTTCCACGCTCCAAAATCTTCCTTATAAAATCTATCAGTCCCCCTGGCATCTTTGGTATTCATGATATAAATAGGCGGCAGTTCTCTCGCTTCCGCGGAATTCGCCTCATTGAACTTTTTCATCGCCGCCCTAAGAAGCGTAAGGGAGACCTCCGCACTTCCTCCGGAAAGAATGATCGCTTCCGGTTTCTCTTGACTGATGTGTTCGGCCATTTTTATGGCCGCAGTTGCCGCCGTCAGATCCTCCGGGGAAAGTCCGGGGTGTCTGATTGCCAACGTCATTCCGACAGGCCGGTCCTCCGGACGGGAAAGATTCTCCTGATCGCCCTCCAGACGCTGCGCCATCGCCGCGTCGGTGGGATTGGCGAGATTCTCCCCCCGATCGCCGGAGAGGCGCGACGCCATCGCGGCATCCGGCTTCGCCCCGCTTCCTGCTTTCGCAGAAAGCAGCGGGGCTGCGCCGGAGAAGTCGTTCGGATTGGCCAACGATTCCCTGGTTTGAGGCAAGCCATTAATCTGGGCGGTGTCGCTAGAGTTGGCTGAAATAGTCGTGGCGGCCTTGAGTTGGGTATCATCCGTTCGAGAGCTACCCCTATTTCTCGGTCTGATGAACACATAACGATCGCCTTGACGGAAGTTATCCTGTGATCCCGCTTCCCGAACGCTTCCATGCTCATCCTCAACAAATGCTCCCAAATCTTCTCTCAATTCTCCAGGAGCAGGAATCATATTCAGAAAATGCAACAAAGATATATCAAGAAAATCAGCCGCGTCGTCGACTTTCTTCACAACCGGTTTTCCAATATCCGATGACTCAACCGACGCTTCAAACCGGCTCAGTTGATCATGATTAGCACGATAAACAGAAGCTCCGTGAGAATGCTCAA
>JAHFFX010000024.1 GCA_023247755.1 Candidatus Omnitrophota bacterium
TGCGATCTGGGCGCCCGGGATGCGCGCTTTGCCGGCGACCAATTCCTTCCCTATTATTATGGTTTCCTGCCGGCGCTCGGGTCCATCAACGCCTTCGCGCGGTATAACTTTATCCGCGGCTTCATGAAGTTCCTGCGCGCGCAAAGAAAGCAATACCCCCGGGCCGACTTCAGCATCGTGGCCCACAGCTACGGGACCGAGATGAGCTTCCAGGCGGTGAAGCGCAGCGGGGAGGACGGAAAGGACCCGATCAAGGTCGATAAGCTTATCCTCGTGGCCAGCGTTGTTTCCGGCCACCGGGAAATTCCCTACACCGACACCCTGCGCGCCGGCAAGGTCAGGGAGCTCCATTGCTATTGCAGTTATGCGGACGAGGTCTGCCGCTACAATCCCTTCGGCCATTCCGGATGTTTCGGGTTCCTCAAGAGCGCCTACGATATGACCGGCTACGATAAGCCCTTCGCGGACCTCAAGCTCTTCAACCATCAGCAGAAAACCCTGGGGCACAGCGATTATTTTGTGGGGAATAAGTTCATGAAAGAGTGGCTGGATATCATTGCGCAGTAGGGGGGATGATTCCGCAGCGGCGAGCCACTTTGTCCCGGTTGGGGCTTTAATTTTCCGGCATCAAGTCGGGAAGGAGGCTGAACATGGAAACGATACTCAAACTTTCGGGGTTCGAAGGGCAGAACGTGGAATTCAAGGGGAAGGGCGTCTTCGGCACACCCACGCTGTACATCAACGGCCAGCCGCAGAAGCCGGTCAGGAGAAGATACGAACTGCGCGACACCCAGGGCCGGCTGATCGAGGTCAAGGTCAAACCCTCGTACTTTGATATTTATCCGAAGCTCGAAGTCGACGGCAAGGTCTATGCGACCGCCAGACCTTTCACCTGGTATGAGTATATCTGGATCGGCCTTCCGCTTTCCATGATCGCCTTCGGCGGGGCGATCGGCGGCGGGTTGGGTGGCGCAGCGTCCTATATCAATGTCTATCTCTTTCGCAGCCGGCTCAATGGCGTTCTAAAATATCTTTTTGCCGCCCTGGTCTCGTTGGTATCGTTCATCCTCTGGGCCCTGATCGTGGCGTGGTTGCAAGCGACGGTGTTCAAGAAGGCGACGGGGGCTGGGTAGTGTCGGATTTTATTCTGAGACCATCAGACTCATGACCTGATGGGCAAAAGGTTCCCAACCTTCTTGCCTCAAAAGAACATTGGCGTAAAATAAAAAAGAATTCCGGTAAAGAATTCCGTTGACCGTCGCAGTAACCCAGATTCTATCGCAAAACTCCCGCCTTTCACCGCCCCTGGCCAAGCAGCCGGCCGCCGAACTCCTGCGCCAGTTTGTCGTCGAAGGTGTCCGCCACGTGCCCCACCTGGGCCATCATGTTGTCGAATTCCGCCTGGTCGAGCCCCTGGATGACCCGCTCGCTCACCGCGTAAAGCACGTCCTTGCTGATGGCGAAGGCGCAGCCCAGGGTGCTGAAGTTGAGCTCGAGGCACCTCCGGTAGAAGGCCAGCAGGTTCTCCGTCGGCAGATACAGCATCGGCGAGACCACCCGGATGGTCTCGATGTTCTGCACTTTCTCGATATAGATATAGATGAGGGCGCTGCCGCGGGAGAGGTTCCAGCCTATCCCCTGATCGAGCTTGAGGCGGTTGGCGTTGGGGTCAAGGTTGACCGCCCGGAAGAATTTCTCAACGATCTGGGCGGCTTCCTGGGCGGTGGTGATATGGACCTGGCCGGCGGGCTCGTTCATGGGGTCTCCTTTCGGTATCAATACAACGTCGTCCCGCATTGGGGACAGTATTTGGTTTTCGGGTCTTCAATTTTGCGCGCGCACGCCGGGCACTTTTCCGGGGCGCTCGCGGGCTTGGCTCCGCCTGGGGACGCGTCCGTCGGCGCGGGCGCGGGGGGCGGGGCCTGGCTTTCCAATGAGGCCCCGCACTGGCTGCAATATTTTTCACTGGTGGAATTGCTGCCACAGGCCGGGCAGTAAAAGTCCGGGACATCGTCACCCAGCATCTTGCGGACGTCCTCGAGGCAGCGGTTCACCACGGTGCAGGGAACGGCGAAGCCGATGCCTTCGGACTGGGTGAGCGTCAGGGTGTTGACGCCCACGACCCGGGCGTTCTCGTTGAGCAAGGGCCCGCCGCTGTTGCCGGGGTTGATGGCCGCGTCCGTCTGAATATAGGGCTTGCCGTTGAAGCGGCGTTCGATGGCGCTGATGACGCCGCGGGTGAGGCTCTGGCCGAGCCCCCGGGGGGAGCCGATCGCGTACACGCTCTGGCCGACCCGGAGACTCTCGGCGGCGGCGAACTCGAGCGCCGGCGCCGGGCAATCCGCTTTCATGAAAGCGAGGTCGTGCTCGCGGAAGGAGCGCAGCACCTGGGCGGTCACTTCCGAGGAATCGTGCAGCCGCACCAGCACCGTGCGGCAGACGTCCACGACGTGGAAATTGGAAACGATCAGGCCTTCCTTGGAAATGAAAAAGCCGCTGCCCTGGCCCTGGGGGGTGATGATCTCCACGATCGAACGGTGCGCCGCTTCAAAAAGGTCTTCCGGAGAAAGGACCGATCGGGGGGAGGCGTTGATGACCGGCTCGAGCGTGGGAAGGTCCGCCGCCGGCACGGTCAGGGCCTGGCCGCATTTGGGACAGCGCGCGCTTTTGCCCGCGAGGGTGTCGGGCGCGTTCAGCGTCTGGCCGCAGGAACATATGAGGGTGATGGGCATGCGATTTCCCTTCTTGGGTGCGCCGTCAGGGTCCGGCGCCGACATCCAAGTATTTTCCTTTAGAATCATCCTGTCAAGGGGTTATCTGGAATTTTTAACGAATCGGAAAAAGTTCACCGAAGCCGGATCGATTTTGGTATTCTATTTGTAGTGGTTGATCGCATGAGACGCATTCGGTCAACCGTCCAAAATAACAATGGGAGGACCAGCCGCCATGTCACAGAGAATTCTCATTATTGAGGATGATGCTTCCTCCGGGAAAATGTTAAGCTCCCAGCTGACCAAGGAAGGGTTTGACGTAAGGCATGTCCCCGATGCCATGCTGGGGGTCAAGGCGACCCATGAATTCAAACCGGACCTCCTCATTCTCGATCTCTTGCTTCCGGCGGGCGGCGGGAGGGGCGTTCTCGACCGGATCAAGCTGTCGGTCAAGACCAGCCGGATCCCGGTGCTCGTGCTGACCGGCCTTTCCGACGGCGAGGCCCAGAACAAATATTCAGATCACTGTGTGGAAGGCTATGTCCAAAAGCCGTATGATTTCTCAAAGTTCCTGGAAGAGGTCAAAAGGATCATCAGCCGCGAGCAGAACGCTTAAGGGGCGGGGGGACAGCCCTCGGCAGATATAAGAAATTTTTTGGTCACCAGTCACCGGTCACCATGAATTCACGGATGGTCCTGAAGAAAATTCCAAATTCCAAGTACCAAAATCCAAACAAACTCCAAAGGGACAAAATCCAATTTCCCAACAGAGGTCCTGTTTGGAATTTCTTGATTTGGAATTTGGAACTTGTTTGGAATCTGGCGTTTGGAACTTGGAATTTATAGAAAAGGAGTTTGCGTCGAATGAATATTAAGGAGGTCTCGAAGAACATCGCTGATTTCATCAAAGACCGCGACTGGGAACAGTTCCACTCGCCCAAGAACATCAGCATGTCGATCGCCATCGAAGCGGCGGAGCTGATGGAGCATTTCCAGTGGGCCAATTCGGCGTTGGAGAGCAGAGCGGTCCTCAAGGACCCGAAGAAACGCCAGGAGATCGAGGACGAGATCGCCGACATTGCGATCTATCTGCTCGATTTCTGTAATCTTTATAAGATCGACCTTGAGAAGGCGATTACAGAGAAGTTGCAGAAGAACATCCGGAAGTATCCGGTGGAGAAGGTGAGAGGCAAGTCGGATAAGTACACAGCGTACAGCGAATAGCGGTTGGGGGAGAAATTCCGGGGGGCCACCCCGCTGGTTTCCCAGCGGGGTGGCCCCCCGTAGTTTTTACTGAACGCTATTCGCTATCCGCTAAAATTTCAGTTTGATCAAAACCCCCGCCGCGAGCAGGAACACGCCCGGCGCCAGCCATGCGGAAACGACGGGGGGGAAGAGCCCGCCTTTCCCGAACGCCAGACCCACGGCGTTCGCGACGTAGAAGAGAAACCCGATCAGCACCGCGATCCCCAGCGACGTGAAGGTCAGGGCCTTCCTTCGCCCGACCATCATCGACAGCGGCAGCCCCACCAGCACGATCACGAACGTGGCGAAGGGGAAGGCGATCTTCTGGTGCAGGTCCACGCGCAGGTTGTTGAGGGCCTTTGCGGCACCGCTGCCCGCGAAACGCTGGATATAGGCGGCCAGCTGCTTGATGTTCATGGCCGTGACGTTCAGCCGCTGGCTGAGGAAGTCCTGCGGGGTCTCCTTGATGTCCATGAGCTTCTCCGGATAGAACTTCACTTCCCGGGGACGGGTGAAGTGGCCCGGCTCGAAGGTGGTGATCTGGCATTGGAAGAACTTCCAGGCGAGACCGGTCCATTTCCCGTTGAGGGCCACGATCTTCTCGGAGACGTTCTGATCGGGGTCCTGGCCCAGGATGGTGATGCCCTGGATCTCGTAGTTCTCGGCATCAAAGGAATCGATGAAGTACAGGCGGTTCTGCAGGCCGTAAAAGGTCAGGTTCTTGATATCGGCCTTCTTCTTGCGGTCGGAGTCCACCTTGAGGATGATGTTCTCATTGCGGATGTCCTCCGAGCTGAGCGTGGCGGTGGGGACGTAGCGTTCGTTGAGCCAGAAGACCGCGGCGGAGATCACCAGCGCAAAGCAAAGGGCGGGCTTCGTCAACTGCCAGAAATTGAGGCCGGACGCGCGCAGGGCGATGATCTCATTGTTGCCGTTCATCTGGCTGTAGGTGAAAAGGGTCGCGATGAGGCAGGCGATCGAAGAGGTCTGCACGAGGATCACCGGCAGGAACGCCGAATAATAGCGCAGGAGGATATCGAGGGGCACCTTGCGGTCGATGATCTCGGAAAGGTTGGCGGCCAGGTCGATGAGGACGTAAAGGAAGCAGAACACCAGCACCGTCGAGGCGAAGATGCGGAAGATCGAGTCCGCGATGTAACGTTCTACGATGCGCATAGGCGGTAGTTGAGGATGAAGGCGACGATGGCGCCCAGGATGTTCGGCGCCCACATGGTGATGGCCGGCGGCGTGATGCGCTGGATGCTCAACGCCTCGCAGGCGAGCGAGATCAGGTAGTACGTCGCCGCGCAGAGGATCGCGATCACGAGGTTGGCGCTCTTCTCCCGGCGGTGGGTGATGACCGCCAGGGGAAATCCGATGAGGATGAAGATGAGCGCGGAGAACGACCAGGAGATCTTGCGGTGGAACTCGGTCACCAGCGGGGCCGGGTCCACCAGCAGCATCTTCATCTCTTCGATCTTGTCGGAAAGCTCGCGCAGGGTCATGCCCTTGGGTTTCTTGTCCAGCGGCTTGTCCTTCTGGGAGAGGTCGAGCGTCATGAAATAGGTCTGGAAGTTGAGCTTAAAGAAGCTGCTGGGGTTCTTCAGGTTCGGTTCATCGGACGTGCCGTCGATGAGCTTGAGCTTGATCTTGTCCTCGCCCGGAACGGGGGAGAATTCGCCCTCGCGCGCGATGATGGTCCGGGTGGCCTTGCCGTCGGGTTGGGGCTGGTAGATGCGGACGTTGTACATCCGGTTGCCGTCGATGTGATAGATGAAGAGGATCTGGTTCTCGAAGGCGTTGATGAAGCTTCCCGCTTCCAGCGCCGCCGTGGGGTTCTTCACCCCGACCTGCTTGAAGGCCACGCGCTGCTCGTGGTTGGCGTACGGGATGATGTGTTCGTTGAGCACGATGAGCAGCAGGCTTGCGATGATCCCCAGGACGAACAGCGGGGTCAGGAGATTGCGCAGATACACCCCGCAGGCGCGGATGGCCAGGATCTCATTGTCCGCCGAGAGCCGGCTGAACCCCAGGATAATGGCGGTGAGGCAGGCGATGGGGAGGGTGTACTCGAGCAGGACCGGGATATAAAGGACAAAGACCTTGCCGATGGTGGTCAGGCTCACGCCCTTGTTGATGACGAGGTTGGCCAGCTGAATGAGGCTTCCCAGCAGGAAGACACAGGTGAAAACGCCCAGCGACAGGAAGAAGGGCAGGACGCATTCACCGAGGACGTAGTTTCGCAGGATTCGCATTTTTGAAGGAGATTGAATGGGGACCCAGTTGCCCAGACCCCCAGTGACCCGGGAAATGCCAAATTCCAAATCTCAAATGACAAATCAATTCCCAATGCCCAATGACCAATGCTGCATTTGACATTTTAAATTGGTCATTAATTTGTCATTTGGATTTTGACATTTGAAATTTACTGTCGGGTGATCGGTGACTTTGCTCCAGCTTCCCTGGATAAAACTGGGTCCCTGGGTTACTGGGTCACCCTTCAATTAAATTGGCGGTTATGCTACCGCTAAGGTCAACACCCCCACCCGCCGCGCCCCGGCCATCTTCAGCATCAGGGCCGCTTCGGAGGCGGTGGCCCCGGTGGTCAGCAGATCGTCGACGAGCAGGACGTTTTTTCCAAAAAACCGTCGAGGATATTTTATTGTAAAAGCGCCCTCCACGTTTGTAAAGCGTTCTTTTGGCGACATGGTCGCCTGGAAACGCGTGTGCCGTATCCGCAGGAGGTTGTCGTTCTCGATGGGGAGTTCGGCGCGCTGCCCGACGCTCTGGGCGAGGAATTGGGCCTGGTTGAAGCCGCGCTCCCGGAAGCGGGCGGTGGAAAGCGGCATCGGCACGATGAGATCGTACCCGGAAAGATCGACCTGGTTGCGCTCAATGCAGTCCCAAAGCAACCTTTCAAAGCCGTGCCGCAAAAGCGTCATCTGTCCGTACTTGAACTGGAAGAGCAAGCGGCGCACCGGCTCCTGATAGCGGACCGCGGCCCAGGCCTGGTCGAAATGCGGAGGGTAACTGAGGCAATCGAGGCAGATCTGCCGGGGATAGAGCGACCGCAGCGGCCGGTTGCAACGCCGGCAAAAGGGCGGGGCGTTGGGAACGAACAGTTCCCGGCACTGGCTGCAGAAGATTTCGGATTTTGTATGGCCCGGAAAGGAATTTTGGCAGATAATACAGGCGCGTGGGTAGAGAAGTTCCACGAATCTGTTGAGCACCCGTTCGAACACAAAGACATGATAGCATGACGTTCGCGGCCTGTCAAAACGCCCGGGCATCAAATGATCCGGTCCTTTCCTTTCTTTTTCCCCATGAATGATCCCATCGTCGTGATCACGGATTACCTGCTGGCGCTTGAGAACTTGGTGTTCGTTTGTTGTTTGGCGCCTTCCGGGCCCCGCCCCGCCGCGGCCCGGGGCCTCGGCGGGCGGGGCCCGGACGATTACCGCCGGTGGTGCCGGTTCTTCTTTGGAACGTCGGCGGCGGCTTCCTTTCTGGGGGGCGCGAACCACACGGTTTATTTCCAGGGATATTGCGGGGGGGACATCCTCTGGGCGTTGACGATCGCGGTGATCGGCGCAACGACCTTCAGCGCCTGGTGCAAGGGGGCGTTGATCTTCCCCTGGCCGGGGATCAGAAGGGCCATCCCGGTCCTGGCCGGGGCGCAGCTCGCGTTCTATTTATGGCTGGTCGCCACCGGCGTGCGGGACTTTTCCATCGTCATATTGAATTATTTTCCGGCGCTGGCGTTCCTGTCGGGCGCGATGGTCCTCGCGGCGGTCCGCTCAAAGGAGCGGCCGGCGTGCTGGGGCGCCGGCGGGGCGCTGCTCGTGTTCGCGGCGTCGGGCTTGCAGCAGATGAGATTCACCCTTCATCCGGTCTACGCCAATCACAATACCATCTACCATGTCCTCATGATGCTGGCGTTCTGGGGGCTTTACCGTTTCGACCGCTGGTTCCTGCTTTCCCAAAACGATCCGGGAGAAATGAACCGATGAAAAAGTTCTTTCGCGCGGTGTGCGTCCTGATACTGGTGTCCGCCAGCGCGGTCCGCGCCCCGGGCGAGGACTCGCCCGGGGTCGTGCTCAACGACATCCATTCGGCCCTCAATGAAACGCGCGTGCGGGAGGTTTATCAGCCCGCCAGCGCCGCCGAGATCGCCGACGTCATCAAAAAGGCGAAGGCCCAGAACGCCGCCGTGAGCATCTCCGGCGGACGCCATGCGATGGGCGGCCAGCAGTTCGGCGCCGACACCCTGCACATCGACATGAGCCGGATGAACCGGATCCTCGCTTTCGACCGCAAGCAGGGACGGCTTACGGTCGAAGCGGGCGCGCAGTGGCCCGAGATCGTGAAGTATCTGCTCAAGGAGCAGGAAGGGCAAAAGAAACAATGGGGCGTCATTCAGAAACAGACGGGCGCCAGCACCCTGAGCATCGGCGGCACGCTTTCGGCCAACGCCCACGGCCGGGGACTGCTGTTCAAACCGATCATCGACCAGGTGGAATCCTTCGTGCTGGTGGACGCCGACGGGGAGATCAAACGCTGCAGCCGTTCGGAGAATGCGGAGCTCTTCCGGCTGGTCATCGGCGGCTACGGGCTCTTCGGCGTGATCGCCGAGGCCACGCTTCGTCTGGGGCCGCGGCAGAAGGTCGAGCGCGTGGTGGAACTAAGCAACCTCACGGACCTGATGAAGAAGTTCGACGAACGCATCGCGCAGGGGTTTACGCACGGCGATTTCCAGTATTTGACCGACCCGACCTCCCAAGGTTTCCTGTGGGAAGGGGTTTTTCCCTGTTATCGCCCCGTCCCTGACGAGACGCCGTTGACGAAGGACCCCAAGGTGCAAAATGAAGCCGATTGGCGGGGACTCTATTATCTGTCGCATGCCGATCCCAAGAAGGCCTTCCTCAAATACTCCCAATATTATCTTTCCACCAGTGGACAGGTCTATTGGTCGGACACGGCGGACCTGGCGAACTATATCGAAGGGTACCATGAAGAAGTGGACCGCCGGACGGGCACAAAGAACCCGGGTTCCGAAATGATCACCGAGATCTACGTTCCGCGCGGGAAGCTCGCCGATTTCATGCAGGAGGTTCGGGCGGATTTCCTGCAGCACAATGTGCCCATCATTTACGGGACGATCCGTCTCGTTGAAAAGGACGGCGAAAGTTTCCTCGCCTGGGCCAGGGACAATTGGGCGTGCGTCATCTTCAACCTGCACGTCGAACACACTCCCGAAGGCATCGCGAAGGCGACCGAAGATTTCCAGCGGCTCATCGACCGGGCGATCGAGTTCCAGGGCAGCTATTATCTGACGTACCACCGCTGGGCGAGGAAGGACCAGGTCCTGGCCTGCTACCCGCAATTCGTCCAGTTCCTGAAGCTCAAACTCAAGTATGATCCGCAGGAGCGGTTCCAGAGCGAGTGGTACCGGCATTATCGGGAAATGTTCGGAGAGGAATTGGCAAAGTAGCGTATAGCGTACAGCGTATAGCGTTTAGTAGGGATCAGCGTATAGTGATCAGTTGGGGTCTTAGGAGCGGTCTTGTCGCTACGGGCTAACGACTATACGCTATCCGCTATACCCTATACGCTGAATCAACAAATCGCCTTGTCATCCTCGGTGAGCCTGCGTATAATGAAATAAATAATTTTTCCCAATCCTTTTAAGGAAAAGGAGAGACCTATGAACTTCTCCGGATATCGTTATCGAAGCGTGCTTCTGGCGCTGGCGTTCGCGTTGTTGTCGGCCGGTCTTCCCCGGCCGGCGCAGGCCGCGATGGAAAGCAACATCACCATCCTCGACCGCTCCGGCATCAAGGGTATGTCCGACGACAAATTGCTCGATTCGTACATCGACGTGATCGTGGAGCTGAAGGCCATCGAATCGTTCCATTCCACCTCCGGTTACACGCCCAAGGAGTACGAGAACTACAAACAGCTGCTGCGTTACAAGATCCTGCTGCTTGAGCAGATCGATGAAAGAAAGCTCAAGGTCCCCCGCATGGACGACGGCACCAATTCTTAACCGCCAACCGCCACCGAAAGCCGACGATGACCACGACCACTCTGCAGGAATCCAAAACCAGGTTGCTGACGATCCTCAAACAGGACGCTTTCTTCCGCGAGAAGATCGTTCTCTCCTCCGGCAAGGAAAGCGATTATTACATCGACGCCCGGCGGGTGACGCTCAGCCCCGAAGGGGCGTACCTGTGCGCCAAGATCATCCTGGAAATGCTGCAGAACGAGAAAGTGGACGCGATCGGCGGGCCCACCCTCGGCGCGGACCCTTTTGTGGGGGCGCTGGGCGCGCTGAGCTTTCAGATGGGCAAACCCGTCAACACCTTCATCATCCGCAAGGCCCCCAAACCGCACGGCAAACAGCAGCAGATCGAAGGGCCCTTGCTTGCCGCCAACTCCCGCCTCGTCCTCATCGATGACGTCGCCACCACCGGAAAGGCCTTCCTCGAATCGATCGAGGTCCTTGAGAAAATGGGCCTCAAGCCGCTTAAGGCCCTGTGCATCGTCGACCGGGGGGAAGGGGCGAAAGAGGCCCTCGCCAAGAAGAACTGCCCGCTCGTTTCCGTGTTCAAGGCCGCCGAGCTTTTTTAAACCGCAATAATCAATGACCGAGTAACCAATGATCAAACAATTTCAAATTTTCAATGTCACCATGTTCAAGACGCCCTATGGGTTCTGATCATTGATCATTTGGTTATTTGATATTGTCGGGTCATTGGAATTTGGTCATTGGTCATTGATTCGTTGGTGATTTATTATGAAACCCATCATCCTCGCCTCAGCCTCCAAACAACGGCAAAGTCTTCTGGGACGGCTGGGCATTCCTTTCACCGTCAAGCTCAGCCAGGCCCAGGAGATCCAACGGATCCGGACCACCTGTGCGGCACTGGTCATGGAGAACGCGCTCTTGAAGGCCCGCGACGTCGCCGGCCGGACCAAGGACGGGGTGGTTATCGGGGCCGACACGCTGGTGTACCTGGGGAACGGCGAAATTATTGGAAAACCCCGGAACCTCGCGGACGCCAAGCGCATCCTCAAGCGGCTCTTCGCGGCCCCGCATTGGGTCTACACGGGGGTGGCGGTGGTCGATGCAAGCACCGGGCGGGAGATCGTGGATTACGAAAAGACCAAGATCTACATGCAGCATTTGTCCGACGAGGAGATCGACCGTTACCACAACCACGTTTCGCCGCTCGATAAGGCGGGCGGGTTCGACATCGAAGGGCGCGGGGCGTTCTTCATCCGCCGCATCGAGGGTTGCTATTTCAACGTGATCGGGCTGCCGATGGCCAAACTTTTTACGATGCTCAAGCGCGCCGGCGTCTCGGTCCTGGGGCTGTGCCTGATGCTGTGGCTTTCCGGCTGCGCCACGGAGTACAATCTGGCCACCGAACAGCACGAGTCGCTCTTGTACGGGACGGACAAGGAGATCGAGATCGGCAATTCCATCTCCCGGCAGTTCGAAAAGCACTACACGCTGATCGATGATGTCGACGTCAACGAGCGGGTGCGGCGGATCATGGACCGCATCGTGGCGGTCTGCGACCGGCAGGAGCTGGTCTATTCGATCCATGTCGTGGTCGACAAGGAGGACGAGCACATCCTCAACGCTTTGAGCCTTCCCGGCGGGTATGTTTACCTCTTCAAGGAATTGTACGACAAACTCAAGACGGACGATGAGCTCGCCGGGGTCATCGGCCACGAGGTCGGCCACATCGCCGCCCGGCATTCGATCAAGAAACTGCAGTCGTATTACGGCTACACCTTGCTGCAGATCGCCGCCATCACCACGACCCGCAGCGGTGCCGTGGCCCAGGGGCTCGACACGGCCTTCATGGCGATCTTCCTTGAGTATTCCCAGGAGGACGAATTCCAGGCCGACAAACTGGGCATCAAGTACGCCCAGAAGGCGGGGTTCAACCCCAACGGCATGGCCGAATCCCTCAAGATCCTCAAGGCCCAGGAGGACAAGGACCCCTCCCGGCCATTCTCCTACTGGAGAACCCATCCGCACCTCTCGCAGCGCATTTCCCAGGCCAACCAGGTCGTCAAAGGGCATCTGGAGTTCCGGGATTATCTGAACCTGACCGGTGAACGTGAATAGGCGTCCTCTGACCAGTGCCGTGTTCTGCGGGATCCTGATTGTATTATGCGGGGTGGCGGACGGCTGCCAGAAGGCAGCGAAGCCGGTGGTGGGGGACTTGGTCTGTTTCAATCAAACCTGTTTTACGGTGGAGGTCGTCCGCAAGCCCGATGCTTTGGCGAATGGACTGATGCGGCGTTCCTCAATGCCCGAGAACCACGGCATGCTTTTTGTTTTCCCAAGGATCGGCCTGTATCCGTTCTGGATGAAGAACACGATGATCCCGCTGGACATCATATGGCTGGATTATTCCCGCCGGGTGGTGGATCTCTCCGTGGACGTGCCGCCGTGCCGGACTCCGCAGTGTCCCACGTACTCGCCCCGACAGGAGGCGCTGTACGTCCTTGAGATCAACGCCGGGGAAGCGGTCCGGGCCGGGATCCAGCTGGGCGCGACGGCCGCATTCCACGTGAAGCTCCCCTGAACTTTTTCCGAGAAGCGGAAATTTTCAAAAAAATCCCCCCGGCGGCGCCGGGGTTGGTAAAATAGGCCGTGATGTCAGCCCTCAACCAGATTTTCCACCTGCAGAATTATTACCTCAACCCGTACTCCATCCCGTATTTTCTGGTGGCGATCCTGGCGCTCATTTTCGGGATCTTCATCCAGCGCCTTGAGAAAAGCGCCAGCCTCGACCGCTCCATCCTTTACTTCTATCTGAGCTGCATCGTCTGGCTCATCGGCAGCGCCATGACGGTCAACTCCGCCCTGGCCTCGGTCGCTTTTTTCTGGTCGCACGTCCTTTTTATCGGGATGATCCTGGCGGCGGTGGCGCTCTTCCATCTGTCCGTGACCCTGACCGGGCAGTGGGCCGCCCAGCGGTACTTCATCTATGTCGCTTATGCGCTGGCCGCGGGGCTCGTGCTCTTTACCGGCAATCCCGGGTTCTTCGATGAGATGGGTGAGTACTTCTTTGGCTTCTTCCCCCGGGCGGGACTGTCGCAGGCGGTGCTCCTTTTCTTCATTCCGCTGTGTTTCCTGCTCAGCCTCATCAATGTTTTTAAGGAGTACATGCGGACGGCGGATTTTAGCGTCAAGAAACGCATGCGCTTCTTCATGTTCGCGTTCGTGGTCGTGGCCCTGGCCTTCCTCGACATCCTGGCCGGCTATGAGCTCTTGCTCTTTCCGCTGGGCCATCTCGCCATCCTGGCCTTCGTCATTGCGATCACCTGTTGGAAGATCAAATCGTATTCCACCCAGTCGGAACGCCGGGCGAAGGAGCTGGAAGATGAGATCGCCGTCAAAAGCGAGGAGATCAACAAGATCATCGAGGAGCTGCGGGCGACACAGCTCAAGCTCCTGGAGACCGGCAAGGTCTCGGCGCTGGCGTCGCTCAGCGCCGGGATACTGCATCAGATCAGCCAGCCGATCACGGCGATCCACGGGTTCGTCCGGTTCATCAAGAAGGAAATGCCCCCCGACCAGCCTTTTTACAAGCCGATCTGCCTCATGGAGGAGCAATCGGTGTATCTCAAGGAAATGCTCGAGGACCTCATGGAGCTCATTCGCCACCGCGAGATCAAGAAGGAGAACATCGACGTCAACAGTTCCATCCAGCGGGCGGTGAACCTGCTGACCGACGAGCTGCGCATCCGCCGGGTGGACTGGGACCTGATCCTCACCGAGGACCTCCCGCAGGTGCACGCGGACGCGGTGCACCTGCAGCAGGTGTTCATGAACATCATCATCAACGCGATCCAGGCGATGAGCGACCTGCCGCGCGGTTCCCGCCGGTATCTTAAGGTCACCTCGGAATTCTCCAAGCCCAAGAACCAGGTGATGATCTCCTTCCAGGATTCGGGGCCGGGGCTTTCCGCGGAGGTCCAACGGCAGATCTTCGAGCCGTTCTTCTCGACCAAGACCACCGGCTCGGGTATAGGCCTCGCTCTGTGCAAGGACCTGATCGCCGAGCACGGGGGGAGCATCGACATCGAGAGCGAGCCCGGCCAGGGGGCCCGCTTCATCATTCGTCTGCCTTGCGCCGATTCCGAGAATGTCGTCAACGTCGGGGTGCAAAGGGTTTGAGCCGCCGCTGCTTTTTTCATTGGCTAAGAAAAGACCCGTATAGTATAATGGCGGGCATTTACGGGAACCGATTCCTATGGACAAATTGAAAGTGCTCGTCGTTGATGACAAGAAGGTCATCGGCGACCTATTCGATTTCACCCTTGGATACAGCGGCCATCAGATTACGGTCGTGGACAACGCCCTGGATGCGATCAACGCCATCCGCAAACAGGAGTTCGACGTGGCGTTCCTGGACATCGTGATGCCGGGCAAGGACGGCGTCGAGGTCCTGCAGGACATCCGGGAGGTCTCGCCGAAACTGCCCATCATCATGATGAGCGGCTATTCCGTGGAGGACAAGCGTTCGCAGGCGGCGGCGCTGGGGGCGGTCACCTGCCTGAAGAAACCGTTCGAGATGGAAGACGTCAAGAAGGCGATCAAGGCGGCGATTGGGCGGGAGATTTAGAAGCAGTGTAGAGTGTTAAGTTCTAAGTGTTAAGTTGGAAAAGTTGAGGGCGGGATCGCTTTGCGATCCCGCCCTTTGTCTTAACACTTAACACCTGACACTTGACACTATTTTTTGGGCCGATAAATATGCGTGCTCTGCCCGAAGAAGCTTTCGGCGGACTCCATGACCGTTTCGGTAAGAGTCGGGTGCGGATGGATGGAAAGTTTGAGGTCGGTCACGAGCGAGCCCATCTCCACCGCGAGGACCCCTTCGGCGATCATTTCCCCGGCGCCGACGCCGGCGATGGCGACCCCCAGGATGCGTTCGGTCTCCGGGTCGATGATGAGCTTGGTCAGTCCATCGGGCCGCTCCAGCGTCATGGCCCGGCCCGACGCTCCCCACGGGAACTTCGCGACCTTGATGGGACGATTTTCCTTGGCGGCTTGCGTCTCGGTGAGCCCGCACCAGGCGATCTCGGGGTCGGTGAAGACGACCGCCGGGATGGCCTTGGGTTCGAACGCGACCTTGTGGCCGGCGATCGCTTCGACCGCCACGCGTCCTTCGTGGGACGCCTTGTGGGCCAGCATGGGCTCGCCGGCGACGTCGCCGATGGCGTAAATGTTCACATCATCGGTCCGCCGCTGGGCGTTGATCTTCACAAATCCTTTAGGGTCGATCTGCACCTTGGTCTTTTCCAGCCCGAGGTCGTTGGAATTCGGCTTACGGCCGATGGACACGAGTATCTTGCTGAATTCTTTCTCGGAAGTCTTGCCCGCCGCGTCCGCGAACACCACCTTGATGCCTTTCGGCGTTTCGGTCATCGATTGGACTTTCGTGCTTAAGCTGATCTCGGAAAATATCTTCTCGGCGCGCCGCTCGAGGATCCCCGCAAGGTCCCGGTCCGCGCCCGGCAAAAGCCCGTCCAGCATTTCCACGACCGAGACCTTTGAGCCCAATTCCGCGTAAACCGTTCCCAATTCCATCCCGATATAACCACCGCCCACGATCAAAAGACTTTCCGGAACATCTTTGAGTTCCAAGGCCGTCGTGGAATCCATGACCTTCGCTGAAGCCGGGGCGAAGGGGAGCGTCACCGGCCGGGAACCGGTCGCGATGATCGCCGATTGAAATGACAGTTGTTCTTCAGTGCCGTCGGCTTTCTTGATCTTAAGCGTATTGGAATCGATGAACACCGCCCGCCCTTGGATGAAGCGGACCTTGCGCATCTTGGCGAGCTGGCCGAGATTGCTGGTCAATTTGTTGACCACGCCGTCCTTCCAGCTCCGTAATTTGTTGATGTCGATGCGGGGAGGGGAGAATTCGATGCCGAAGTTCTTTGCTTCTTTGGCTTCGGAAAGGACTTTGGCCGCGTGCAAAAGCGCTTTGGAAGGGATGCAGCCGCGATAGAGGCAAACGCCGCCCGGGTTGACGTCCGCGTCCAGCAGGGTCGTTTCGATCCCGAGGTCCGCGGCGAGGAAGGCGGCCGCGTACCCGCCGGGGCCGCCGCCAATGACGATTAATCGAGTTGAAGTGGTATTCACATTGACTCCTTAACGAATTACGGTGGACGTGGGACGTCCGCTCGCCCCGCCTTCGGCGTGGCTCGCTCGGACGTAGGACGTAAGAAATTGAATGCAACTACATTCGACATCCACGTCCAACGTCCCAGCGAACGCAGTGAGCGAACGTCCCACGTCCTACGTTAAAAGAATTATCCCTCAAGTTCCATTAATAACGGCTGCTGGATGGCCTCGGCGACCCAGCGCAGGAAGCGCGCGCCGTCGGCGCCATCGATGAGCCGGTGGTCGTAGGAAAGCGAGAGGGGGAGCATGAGCCGCGCCACGATGTGGTTCTCGATGTAGACCGGCTCAAGCGTTCCGCGGGAGACCCCCAGGATCGCCACGTCCGGCCAGTTGACGATGGGCGTGAAATAGGTTCCCCCGATGCCGCCCAGATTGGTGAGCGTGATCGAGCTGCCTTGCATCTCCTCGAGGGTGAGCTTGCGGGTACGGGCCTTCTCGGCGAGCTGATTGAGCTCGGTCGCCAGTTCAAAGATGTTCTTTTTGTCCACATCGCGTACGACCGGCACCAGCAACCCGCGATCGGTGTCAACGGCGATGCCGACATGAAAATATTTCTTGTAAACCACTTCGCCGCGCGCCATATCGAGGCTCGCGTTGAACTGCGGGAAAGCTTTCATGGCCGCCGCGAGGACCTTCAACAGAAATGGGGTGATCGTGAGCTTGCCGCCTTTGCTCTCGGCCTTCTTCGCGAAGCGCTTGCGCAGTTTTTCCAATTCGGTGATGTCCGCCTTGTCGAACTGGGTCACGTGGGGGATCGTGCTCCAGGCGTAGGTCAGATGCTCCGCGGCCTTTTTGCGCAGTTGGCTCAAGGGCTGGCGCTCCACCGTCCCCCATTTGGAGAAGTCCGGCAAGGGCTGCGCGGCAACTCCGCCTCCGCTGCGGGCGATACCGGTGTTGATGGCCTTCGCGTAGGCCTTGACGTCTTCGATCGAAATGCGCCCTTTGGGGCCGCTGCCGGGGACCTGGGAGACCTCGATGCCGATCTCGCGGGCGAACTTCCGCACGGAAGGGGCCGCCGGGACATCCTTGGCCGGGATCAGGCTCGCGACACTTGGGGCTTCCATCCGGGAGGCGGGAGGAGGCGTCTGTACCGACGGGGCGGCGGCCGCGGGTTTTGCCGCCGGCGCCGGGGGTTCTTCCTTCTTGGGAGGTTCGGGCGCTTTTTCGGCCGCGGGTTTCGCGGCGGCGGCCCCGGCCTCGATCTTCATGACGACCTGGCCGACCTTGGCCGCTTGGCCGGTCTTGATCAGGATTTCTTTCACCACTCCGGATTCGGGGGAGGGGACCTCGAGGACCGCTTTGTCCGTTTCCAGTTCCAGGACCATCTGGTCCTTTTTGACGGCGTCGCCCACGTTCACCATGATCTTGGTGACGACGCCGGAGGCGATATTTTCCCCAAGAGTGGGGAGTTTGAATTCGGTAAGCACGGTTTATTTCCTTTCCAGGATCCGGTTGTTCATTTGCATGATGAATTGTTTGCTGTTCAGATAACTTTGGTACTCGATCCCCCGCTGATATCCGTAATAAGAGAATATCAGGCAAACGGCGAAGATCAGGGTGGAATAGATGCGGATCCTTCGGGTGCCCAGGATCATCAGCAGCAATGAAACGATGCTGAGGGCAAAGAATGAGCCGGTCTCGGCGCCCGGCGTATAGGTGGTGATCGTGGCTAAAAAGAACAAACCAAGGACCGCGAAGAAAGCCGCGTTGAGGATGATGGTGATTTTGGGATTCCGCGCGTTCATCGTAAGAATAGCCTCATCTGTTTTGAAGGAGGCCCTGGTTACCCGGCCACCCAGGGACCCGGAACATGCTTTTACCGGGACGCTGGGTCACCGGGTGGCTGGGCGCCCAAAGATTTTCATTCTACTCGAACCTACGAAATCGTCGGATTCAGCTTGTTCGGATCGATCTTGAGTTCCTTGGCCGCGGCCTGCAGGATGTCGGCCTTGATCTTGCCCTCGCGGTAAAGCGATCCGAGGGTCGCAAAAACGATATGCCGGCTGTCCACTTCGAAGAAATCCCTTAAGGCCTGGCGGCTTTCGGAGCGGCCGAAGCCGTCGGTGCCCAGCGTCAGGAACGGTTTTGGCATCCACTGACGGATGCCATCGGGCAGAACCTTCATATTATCGGAAGCGGCGACGAATACGCCGGTCTCGTTCTTTAAAGTTTCGGTGAGATAGGGAACTTCGGCCTTTTCCTTCGGGTTGAGCATGTTCCAGCGCTCGACCGTCAGGCCGTCCCGGCGAAGTTCGTTGTAACTTGTCACGCTCCAGACGTCGGTCGACACCTGGTATTTTTCTTCAAGGACCTTTTGGGCCTCCAGGACCTGGTTCATGATCGCCCCCGAACCGAAGAGATGCGCCTTGAGGGACGCGTCCTGCTTTGCGGATTTGTTGAACCGGTAGAGCCCTTTGAGAATACCTTCCTTGACCCCTTGCGGCATCGGCGGCATGGCGTAATTCTCATTGCCGACGCTCAGGTAGTAGAAAATGCTTTCCTTCTTTTCATACATCCGGTGGATCCCGTCGCGGATGATGATCGCGATCTCATAGGCGAACGCGGGGTCGTAGGCCAGGCAATTCGGCACCGACGATAAAAGGACATGGCTGTGGCCGTCCTGGTGCTGGAGCCCTTCGCCGTTGAGCGTCGTCCGCCCGGCGGTGCCTCCGATCAGGAACCCGCGGCAGCGCAGGTCCGCCGCCGCCCAGATGAGGTCGCCGACCCGCTGGGGCCCGAACATCGAGTAATAGATGTAAAAGGGGATGGTGTTGATCCCGTGGTTGGCGTAGGCGGTCCCGGCGGCGATGAAAGAGGACATGGAGCCCGCTTCGGTGATGCCTTCTTCCAGGATCTGCCCGTCCTTGGCTTCCTTATATTTCATCAGACTTGCCGCGTCCACCGGCTCGTAAAGCTGGCCGACGTGGGAATAGATCCCGATCTGGGTGAACAGCCCGTCCATGCCGAAGGTCCGCGCTTCATCCGGAATGATGGGAACAATGAATTTTCCGATGTCGCTTTTAAGGAGCGTGCGCAGGATCGTCACATAGGCCATGGTCGTGGATACTTCCCGGCCGTCGGTGCCTTTGTATACATCTTCGAACATTTCTTCCGCCGGCGTTTTGAAGGCCGGACTGTCGGTGCGGCGATAGGGAAGGAAGCCGCCCAGTTTCTTTCGGGCCTCCTGAAGATATTTCATCTCTTCCGAATCCTCCCGCGGCCGGTAGAAGGGGGCCTCGGCGACGTCCTTATCGGAAATGGGAATGTTGAAACGGGTGCGGAAGACCCGCAGTTCTTCTTCGTTGAGCTTTTTCTGCTGGTGGGTGACGTTCTTTCCTTCACCGGCCTCGCCCAAACCATAGCCCTTGATCGTATGGGCCAGAATGACGGTCGGTGCGCCCTTATTTTCATAGGCGGCCTTAAAAGCGGCGTAAACCTTCTCCGGATCATGTCCCCCGCGGCCGAGCTTGCGGATCTGTTCATCCGAGAGGTCCTTGACAAGTTCCAGCAGTTCGGGATATTTTCCAAAGAAATCCTTACGGATATAAGCCCCGGATTCGACCGTGTATTTCTGATATTGGCCGTCCACCACTTCCATCATGCGTTTGGCGAGTAATCCGCTCGTGTCCTGTTCTAGGAGCGGGTCCCAATCGCTTCCCCACAGGATCTTGATGCAGTTCCAGCCCGAACCCCGGAACAGGGCTTCCAGTTCCTGGATGATCTTGCCGTTGCCGCGTACCGGGCCGTCCAGCCGCTGCAGGTTGCAATTGATGACGAAGATGAGGTTGTCCAGTTTTTCCCTTGATCCTAGGTTGATCGCGCCCAGGGATTCCGGCTCATCGCATTCCCCGTCCCCCATGAAGACGACGACCTTGGAAT
>JAHFFX010000120.1 GCA_023247755.1 Candidatus Omnitrophota bacterium
GGGCATCAAGCTCGGGGTCGAGGAGCTGGTAAAGGAATTTGCCGGCCAGAAGGCCGCCCAGTAAATGAATAATCCTTCAAAACACGGGAGTGCTGATCAATGAAGACCACACCGCAGAACGCCGGCGAGCGGATGAGAACGATCATGGCGAACCTGGGCCGGGTCATCCAGGGCAAGGAAGACCGGATTGAGCTCTTGGTCCTGGGGCTCACCGCCGGGGGACACATCCTCATCCAAGACATCCCCGGCGTCGGTAAAACGACCCTCGCGCGGGCGCTCGCCAAGACCGTCAACGGCAGGTTCTCCCGGATCCAGTTCACGCCGGACCTGCTGCCCACGGACATCACCGGCATCAACGTCTATCAGCTGGCCACCGCGGAGTTCACGTTCAAAAGCGGGCCCATCTTCGCCAACATCCTCCTCGCCGATGAGATCAACCGCGCCTCGGCGCGCACCCAGTCGGCGCTGCTGGAGGCGATGAGCGAAGAGCACGTGACGATCGACGGAAAAAGGCATCCCCTGCCGCAGC
The DNA here is from genome assembly GCA_023247755.1 of Candidatus Omnitrophota bacterium. GTDB lineage: Bacteria > Omnitrophota > Gorgyraeia > Zapsychrales > JAHFFX01 > JAHFFX01. The sequence continues at coordinate 530 of JAHFFX010000120.1, forward strand.
CCTTCATCGTCCTCGCCACCCAGAACCCCATCGAATATCACGGGACCTATCCGCTGCCGGAGGCGCAGCTCGACCGCTTCATGCTCATGATCGACCTGGGTTATCCTTCGGCGGAGGTCGAACGGGCGCTGGCGGTCAACCGCACGAGCCAGGATCCCGTCGATGCGATCGAAACGATCATTTCCCTGGAAGAACTGATCGAGCTGCGCGCGATCGTCGATGCCGTGAAGGTGGAACCGTCGGTGAGCGCTTACCTCCTTTCCATCGTGACGGCTACCCGCGAGCATCCGCAGCTGCGTCTGGGGGTCTCCACCCGCGGAACGCTCTTGTACGCCCGCATTTGCCGGGCCCGCGCGCTCTTGGCGGGCCGCGACTACGTGATCCCCGAGGACGTCAAGGACCTCGCGGTGCCGGTCCTCTCGCACCGCATTCTCCTTGACGCCAAGGCCCAGTACGGCGGGATCGCGACGGCGAAGCTCATTGCGGACATCATTTCGCAAGCCAAGGTCCCGCGGTAGTTGAGCTCGTAGCTGTTAAGCTCCTAAGCTCATAAGGGATATTGACAATAGCGATAATTAAGTTACGGGAAAAATAACAGCTTAAGAGCTCAAGAGCTACGAGCTCCTTCTGAATTCAGCTTCCCTAAGACTCGAACTATGCCCCGTCTCGAATGGTCCTTTCTCATGCCGGCGGAAGACCATCACCAGGTCAAATGGCTGATGGCCTACTTCCATTACCGCCTGACCCCCTGGGGCGTGATCATCCTGCCCGCCGTCGGTATCGGCTTGGCCGTATCGTCGGTGGGGACCCAGATCGCCGGCTATCTTCTTCCCAGCTATATCCTGGCCTTGCTCATCACCGCTTACGGGATATCACTCTTCTTCCGCCCCCGGGTGCGGGCGTACCGCGTTCTTCCTCCGGCGCCCAGCGCCGGGGCAGGGTGCCTCTACAGCGTGGTCGTCGAGAACACCGGCAAGCGCCCTATCCGCAACCTGACCGTCTATGAACAGTGCCTGCCTTACGGTATCTATCCGAACGCGGGCCATCCGCAGTGGAACAATTCGATCGACTGGCTGGACCCGGGCGAACGGGTGACCCTGACCCTGGCGATCCGCACGCCCCGGCGGGGAACGTTCGAGCTCCCGCTGCTGGTCGCCGGCAGCAGTTTCCCGTCGGGCTTCATGCGTTCCATCCGCCGCGTGGGAAAACGCGAGAAGTTCACGGTCTTCCCCAAGCTGCTCCCCCCCATCGAACCGCCCGGCGAAACGCACCGTCAGCTGCAGCCCGGAGGCATTTCCCTAAGCTCGCGCGTGGGCGATTCCAATGAGTTCGCCAGCACCCGCGAATACCGCCAGGGCGACCGCCTGCGGGACGTGCACTGGGTGTCCTCCGCGAAGACCGGGAAGCTCATCGTCAAGGAATACATCGAGGAGTATTTCGTCCGCGTGGGGCTCTTCCTCGATACCGAACTGGGGACCTGGGAAAGACACAAATGTTTTGAAAGCCGGGTCTCGCTGTGCGCCGGAACCGCCGACCGTCTCAACAAGGACGACTGCATCATCGACCTTTTCCTGAGCGACAAACATCATCCGCACCTGCAGATCGGACGGAGCGTCGAACACTTCCACCGGCTTCTCGAGGCCCTGTCGGTCATCGAGGGCGATACGCGGGTGGACTTCAGCGAATCCGCCGCCCGCATAAAAGAGCACGCGCCGCAATTGTCCCGGCTGGTCTGTTTTCTCAAGGACTGGGACGCGCCGCGGGCGCGTTTCATCCGGCAATTACAGGACCTGGGGTTAAACCTGCAGGTGATCATCGTGCGGGAAAAACCGACCACCGTAAAGATCGACGACGAAACGGTTACGGTCGTCCGCCCCGCGGAGCTGAAAGCGCCCCGGTAATCGAATGATCAAACAATACATCAACTGTTCCTTTGTCATCTTCTCGAGCTGGGCGGTCTATGCCTCCTGCCAGGGGGACACCCTGCTGCCCATGATCGCCGCCGCAGCACTCGTGCTATCGCTGCTGGCCAGGCTCCCGGCCCCCGAGAAAAAGTTCGCCGCCATGGGAAAAATGCCGCTGCTGATGATCATCATCCTGTCGATGAGCGCCGGCTTCTTCTGGCGGGGAGTATTTCCACCGCCGCCGGACGCGAACTCGCCGTTCCCGGCGCTGGCGGCCGCGTTCCAGACCGCGACGATCCTGGCCACGCTTTTCATCTGGCTGCGGCCCATGAGCCCCCGGAACGTCCAGTATCTCGCATTCTTCGCCTGGGCGACGGCCGCCGCCTCCATCGATGTCCCGTTCTATCCGCAGCGGCTGCTCGTGTTCTCCACTTTTTGTGTGCTCGCCACCGTCTTCGTCATTCCGCAGACCCTGCGCAAACCCAAAGAAAGGGAACGCCTCTTCCGTTTCTACCGCGACTTCATCCTTTATTCGGTCCTGCTGGTCGCACTCACCGTCGGGCTTTTCTTCGGCATCGCGAAGACCATCGTGGCCTTCGATGAGGCGTTCATGAACCTGGCGAACGATTACCTGCTGCCCCGCAGCTACACGAATTTCCTGAGGATCGGCCCGACGCTGCAGCTGACGAACCCGGGCCGCAGCGCCTTGGACAAACGCCCGGTCCTCGAAGTGACCATGCCGGGAAATAATCCGGGCGGATACCTCAAGATGCAGGTCTTTAAGACCTTCCATAACGGGACCTGGGACGAGGCGGAGACGCTTCCCCAAACGCCGCTCGCCGGAGAGCTCGACCGAGCGCTTCCCAAGGCCGGGATGATGATGTTCTCGACCTTCGAAAAGATCGTCCCTTCGGTGGAAGGGGTCACGGCCGTCGCGGGGATCGGCCGTTTCAGCAAAAGCCGCAACGGCGTCCTTTATTCGGATAACCGGCAGAATACCCGCATCCTGGAATTCTCGCTCGATGACCGCAACCTCCCGGCCCAGCTGTCCCCGCAGGAGACGACGGAATACTTGGACCTTCCCGCGGACATCGCCGGGCGGCTGCGCAGCATCTCCGCCGGGATCGTGGCGAACGAGACGGACCCGGCCGCTAAGGCAAAACTGATCCAGGATTTTTTTCGCCGGAATTTCCAGTATTCGCTGTCCGTGAATTTCCGGGCCGACAATGAAGGCCTTATCAAGATGATCGAAGAAAGGTGGCCGGCGTACTGCTCCTATTTTGCTACGGCAATGACCCTGCTTTACCGCGCCGAAGGGATCCCGGCCCGGGTGGCAACGGGTTTCCACACGACCGAAAAGATAGATCAACAACAGAACAAATTTCTGGTGCGTGTTTATGACGCCCATGCCTGGACGGAAGCGCTCCTCTCCAGGACCGACGCGCGGACCGGGCGAACGTATCTTGCCTGGAGGCGATTCGACGCGACCCCCGCGGCCCAACGCGCGGCCGCTTTGCGGGATTCCGGCATCAACATCTCCAAGGTCCTGGAGAACCTGTGGCTCAGCGGGCTTCGCCTGGGGGCCTATATAGAGAACCTGGACAAAGAAAAAGTGAAGCAGAACCTCCTGTTGCTGATGGTGGCCATCATGCTCTACCTCAATCGCCGGACGATCATCTCGGGGATCGCGCAATGGCTCGCGAACCGCAAGCGAAGATCCACTTTTCCGGTTCAAAAGAACGACCGCATCCATTCCCTGTACCGAAGGTATGAGGATTATTTGAAGAACTCCTGGAATGAAACACGGCAGGCGAGCGAAACCGACACGGAGGTCCTGGCACGCCTCAAGACCCGCGGGGAGTCGCGCCGGGACACGCTCTCCGCAATGGAAAATTTCGTCCAGAACTACCACGCGGCGCGTTTCGGGGGAAAACCGGACAGCGGTCTCGAAGGGGTCCTGGCGCACATGGAAGGGGCGGAAAAATCAAGTCCCAAAAAGCGGACTTCGGGGTATAATTGAGCGACCTCCGGGGGCGGTCCCCGGAACGGGGACCGCCCCCCCCCGGAAAAAAGACCCAAACACAGGAAAGTGCCTATGATAATAGAACAAAAAAAAATGCTGCTGGGATCGACCCTGTTGCTGACCGGTGCCATCCTGCTGATCTCCGGTTGCGGACAGAAAAAATCCGACGCCGAAAAAATGAAATCCCAGACAGCCCGCACAGCGGCCGCCGGACCAGAAAGGGTCAACTACAGCACTTGCGGCAAAAGGATGGAACCCAAAAGCCGCTCCGCATGCGTTACTCAGCTGGCGATCCAGGAAAAGAAGGTCTTTTATTGCAACATGCTCCCGACAAAGGAAAGCGCGGCTGGATGCATCAATGCGTTCGCCGCGGGACAGCCGATCCCCCTTAAGGACTGCGATACAATGGTGGCCAACTACAAAGACCTTTGCCTGGCCAAGGTGAAAAACAACTAATGAAAAAACATTTCTTGGTGCTCATTTTATCGGTTCTCCCGACGGAGACTTTCCCGTTCTTCGGCAGCGCTGCCGGCGGCTGATGGGACAGAGCCGGAACAGCCGGCCGAACCGCGCCCCAAAACCTGAAAAGCATCCCCGAAGAACCCGCACTATGAGCAAAGTCCACCTCCCCCCATTCGCCGGTGGAGGTCGCCTGCCAGATGGATTTCACAATCATTGGGAACGGCTGTCCTCGAAATTTTGCGCTCCGCTTATGCCATCTGTAAGATCATATTTCTTCCCCTGGTCGCTGTTCTTGCTGAGTTTCATCTTGCGCCTGAGCTTCCTCAGCAAGGGTCCTTATCATCTGGACTGCCTCGGCATAACCATAACCGCGGTGCAGAATATCCAGGAAGGAAAATTCAATCTTTATCACGGACTTGGCTACCCCCTTTACAGTCTCCTCACCACAATCTTTGTCTTCTTGGGCCAACGCCTCTCTCTGCCGGAACCCGTTCTCGCCGTAAATTTCATGAATGTTTTTTTCGGTGCCCTGTGTGTTTTTCCTTTTTACTTTTTATCCTCGAAACTATTCAATCCGGGAACAGCCTTTTTTGCGACCGGACTTTTGACCTTTTCTCCCATTAACCTGGTGACCTCGACGTACGGCAACAGCCACATTGCGTCCCTGTTTTTTCTGCTGGTCTCCGCCTCTTTCCTTTTGAAATATTTAGAAGATTCCTCCCATTTTTCTCTCCTCTTGAGCGGCCTGAGCTTAGGTTGTTCCGCTTCCATACGCCTTCAGGACACCGTCCTGATCGTTTTGCCCCTGGGGTTGCTTTTGTGGTCTCAATCATCGCAAGTTTCTCCGGGAAAAAATCTTTCCAAAGCCAAAGCCTTTGTCCTTTGGACCGCTTCCGCCGGCGGGGTCATCATCTTTTTTTATACCTTGTTCTTATGGCAAAGCCAAACGGTGGCGCACAGCAGCTTTCAGTTCCTTCGATCCAATATCTCCTATCTCTTCTCCGGTTTTACCCCCAAAGGCATCCACATCACATCCCTATGCCTTATCGCCAATTTTTCGCTGGGGGGGCTGCTGGTGGCCGCCGTTGGGGCCGGGTTGATCCGGAAACAGGATCGGAAGAAATTCTTCTTTCTCATGAGCTGGGCGATCGTCCCGTTTTTGTTTGCCTGCAGCCTTATACTCGTCACTCACCGCTATCTATCCACCATGATCATCCCTGTCCTCATCATGCAGGGCTATGCCCTGGCTAGATTCTTCTGGTCAACCTCAAAAGGATTCCGGTTCGCCGCCATAGCGGCCTTTACCCTGTTGTGCACGTCATCGTTCTGGCGGTGTTATCCGGCGCTGGTCCTGCGACACCATAACGCTGTTTCCCCGGACTATGGAGCCTGGATCGGCCTCCATACCGAACCCAACGCCGTTATCATCACGGGGGATGATTATCTCTTCATCCAGCACTACGGCCGCCGGGAGATTCTGCCGCACATCGTCACCGATCATGATTCGTGCCTTCGTTATCCCAACCGGAAGCAGGAATTGCTGGCGTATAAAAATCATTTGGAGGACCTCATGAATCGGGGAATTCCGGTCTATGCGACCTTTCTGGGTCTGCATGCGGACAATAAAGAGGAATATTTCTATAAATTCATTAGAGAGTTCTATAATCTGGATTTCGTGGGGACGGCCTACCTGGATCTCTGGCACCGGGGCGATTTAAAACCGAGTATTCTCGAGAATGACCTGGTAAAATTAACCAGAAAGTCTTTCCCGGCGCCCAGCGGGCATTAAAGGCGGGGTAGCGTCTCCCCGGGGACAGTCCCGGAATTAAGCGCCGTATCAGAAGAAAAGGCCAGGACGAATTGCCACAGCGGAGTTCAAACCAGATCCTGAGTCAAAACAAATGATCTAAAATCCAGCGAACCATATGTAGAATAGAAACCTCCTCACCGAAGAGGAAAAGGATTATGCCTAAAGTTCACTTGCTCTCCCTTGACGTCATCAGCAAGATCGCCGCCGGCGAGGTGATCGATCGGCCTTCCTCGGTCATCAAGGAACTCGTTGAGAACTCTCTGGACGAGGCAGGGCCGGCTCGATCCCTCGACGGCCCTAAGTGGCCGCCGTGCTGCTCGGGCTGAGCGCCATTATCTTCTCGACAATCAGTTTCAATCGTTGTAAAGTATGGCACAAAATGGAAAGTCTCTGGGCGGACGTGTTCGAGAAGTTCCCCGACCTCGCGGTCGTTTCGTTCAAGCGCGATCCCTGAGACAGGACCCATGCTGTTCTCCCGAATACATTCCCTGTCATTCCTGCTTTTCCTGCTGGGCTTTTCCCTACGGCTGAGCTTTATCAGTAAGGGGCCTTATAATCTGGATTGTCTAGGCAACACCCTCGCTGCGCTCCAGAACCTCCACGAAGGCAGGATCAATCTCTTTCACGGGTTTGGATATCCGCTGTACACGCTGCTGACCACGGCCGCCGTGTTCATCGGGAAGCTGTTCCCGCTGCCCGACCCGGCGGTGGCAGTTAATTTCCTGAACGTTCTGTCCGGTGCCATGTGCGTCTTCCCTCTTTACTCCTTATGCCTTTCCCTCTTCGATAGTCTGACGGCCCTCTTCGCGGCCGGGTT
>JAHFFX010000025.1 GCA_023247755.1 Candidatus Omnitrophota bacterium
GAAGAATGGGAGGCCGCCGGCCGCCGCGAAGATCCGCGCGCCGTCGCTTTAAAGGCCCTTAAAGAGGTCGCGCCATCGGTGTTCTTCGCCTTGCTCGTGATCGCGGTCTCGTTCCTGCCGATCTTCACCCTGCTGGATCAGGAGGGACGTCTGTTCAAACCGCTCGCCTGGTCCAAAACGTTCGCCATGGCGATCGCCGCCGTTCTGGTGGTGACCGTAAATCCCGCGATCCGTTTGCTGTTCGTGCGTACCCGGCCCTTCGCGGGACGTCCGCGGTGGCTCGCGAGTGTTGCCAATGCCTTGTTGGTCGGACGTTATTTCCCGGAAGAAAAACACCCCGTCAGCCGGGTGTTGTTCCATTTGTATGAGCCGGTCTGCCGGTTCGTTCTGTCCCATGCGAAAGCCACAATCTTTGCTGCTTTACTGCTGATGGCCAGCATCGTTCCGATCTTCCTCAGATTGGGGTCGGAGTTCATGCCTCCGTTGTGGGAAGGGCAGATTCTTTATATGCCCATCACGATGCCCGGGATCTCCGTGACGGAAGCCCAAAAGTTATTGCAGACCCAGGATAAGATTCTGAAAGGTTTTCCCGAGGTCGACAAGGTCTTCGGGAAGGCCGGCCGCATCGAAAGCTCGACCGATCCGGCGCCGTTCTCCATGATGGAGACGGTGGTGTTGCTGAAACCGGAAAGTGAGTGGCGCAAAGTCAACGGACGGCCGATCCATCATGAAGCGCTCATCGAGAAAATGGACCAGGCGCTGAAAATTCCCGGAACGACCAATTCCTGGACCATGCCCATCAAAAACCGCATCGATATGCTTTCGACCGGGGTTCGCACACCCATCGGGATCAAAGTGTTGGGTGCCGACCTTAAAGAGATCGATCAGATCGGGATGGCGTTGGAAAACTTATTGCAAGATGTACCCGGGACCAGGAGCATCTTTGCGGAGCGCACCCAGGGCGGGTATTTCCTGGACTTCGACCTGAAGCGGGACCAGCTGGCCCGTTATGGTTTATCCGTACAAGAGGCCCAGATGACCATCCAGTCGGCGATCGGCGGCGAAAATATCACGACGACGGTCGAGGGGCGGGAGCGTTACAGCGTCAATGTCCGTTATCCGCGCGAATTGCGCGATGACGTGGATGAGCTGAATCGTGTGCTGATCGCCACGCCATCGGGCGCGCAGGTTACCCTGGGGCAGGTGGCCGAGATCATTCTGCGCACCGGGCCGTCCATGATCCGTAACGAGAACGGGTTGCTGGCCGGATATGTTTATGTGGACGTGGCTGGCCGGGACATCGGGAGTTACGTCGAAGAAGCGAAAAAGAAGGTCGCCGGCGAGCTTAAACTGCCCGAAGGCTACAGCTTAATTTGGAGCGGCCAGTATGAGAATATGCTCCGGGTCCGGGAGCGGCTGAAGATCGTCGTGCCGCTGGCGCTCTTTATCATCGCCCTTTTGCTGTATTTCAATACCCGGTCCTGGGTCAAGACGGGCATTGTTCTGCTGGCCGTTCCGTTCTCCCTTGTTGGAGCGTTCTGGCTGTTGTTGATCTTGAAATTTAACCTATCCATCGCCGTCTGGGTCGGGATGATCGCGCTGATGGGGTTGGACGCGGAGACGGGCGTATTGATGCTACTTTTCCTGGATATCGCTTACCAGGATGCCATGCGGGGCGGGAACATGCGCTCGATTTCGGATCTGCGCGAGGCCATCGTGCATGGAGCGGTGCGGCGGGTGCGTCCCAAGATGATGACGGTCATGGCCGCCATGCTGGGCCTTCTGCCGATCATGTTCTCCCATGGAACGGGCGGCGACGTCATGCAGCGCATCGCGGCCCCCATGATCGGCGGTTTGATCAGTTCCTTCGCCCTGGAGCTCCTGGTCTATCCGGCGGTTTTTTATATCTGGAAATCGCGGTTTGAATTAAAAGGGAAGCTGGCGGGAAGCTGAGCTATAATGTCCAATGAGGGTGCAACTTAGCGAGCGATAGTGAAGCTAAGTTGCAAACCCGAATTTGACCCAGCACTTATTTTACAAAAGTAGTGGTTATTCGGAATAAAGGGAGAATCAAATAAAATGTTGGATACGGGACCAGTGTTGTCCGTAAAATAAGTGCTGGGTTCAATTCCGTCTCTGGCTTACGGAACGTAGTGACGTAAGCCAGGGCGTCATTGAAGGAGGTGCCGGATGAAAGTAAAATCGAACAACATGCCTCCCGAGGAACGCTTCTCGCGGACGCTGGCGGGGGTCATCCTGATCCTGTCCGCGTTCATCAGTTGGGGGAAGTGGCTGGCGCTGGTGCTGGGGGTCATGTTCGTGACCTCGGCGTGGCTGGGATATTGCGCGACCTGTGAATTGTACAAGAGATTCAACCAGGCCAAATGATTTTAGAAAATGTTTCGCTCTTTTATATTCCTGCAAGGTGCGGGAAGAGGGTGGAATCGAAAGGCCGCCTTTATATAAACAACTAAGGGTGAGTCCGCCCCGCTTCTTACTTTCGCAAGAAAGCAGCGGGGCGAGATCTCGCCAAAGGTGGACCTCGTCATTTCCTTCTTAAAAGGAAATACGGAAAAATGACGGGAGAAGAAGCGATGTTAACGAGGTTATTGGCAGTTGCGGTGATGATGTTGGCGTTTACGGGTGTGGCCCGGGCGGAAGGTGAGCCTATGGCTGCACCGGCAGCCCCGAGTGCGCAGGCAGCGCCGGCGGCGATGGTTGAGGTGGGCAACAAGATTTGTCCCATCAGCGGCGAGAAGATCGGTGGAATGGGGAAGGCCGAGAAGATCGAATACAAGGGCAAGGTCTACAACCTTTGCTGCCCCATGTGCAAAAAAGACTTCCTGAAAGATCCGGAAGCCGCCATTAAGAAGATCGAAGAACAGATGGCGGACGAAGGCACGGAAGCGACCGAAGATACGACCGAAGATCAAGACCATAGCATCGAAAAGTGATTCCCCGGGCGGCCCCCACGTCCGTGGGGGCCGCCCGCAGGGATGTCCAATGAGGGAAAGAGTTGCGTGGAAAGCGAATAGAGAGGTTAGCTTTTTCTCGAACAGAGCCTTTTGATGTATAATAAAACCCAATGAGAAATTTCCATAAGATCATAATAACAGTTCTGCTTGTTTTTCCTCTTTCGTTATCCTCCATTATGTGTTGCTGTCTGAAGGAAGCATTGGCCAGTCCCGGAGCACATTCTACCTCTTGTCATGGCCATGCCAGCAAAGCCAGCTCCGGGCATAAAACACATAGCTCTCATGAGTGTGTGTGTCAAAAGGTGCTCAGCAATGACCCACCTCAAGCTTTTGACATCCGGCTCATCTCGTCCCATTACTATGAAGGGCTCTTGAAAGATGGGATGATGTTGGTTCGATTTCTTGAACAACCATTAATGGGTCAAGCTTTCTTATTGTCTGATCGTTCACCCCCGTCATTAACTACCGCTTCTACGCCGATTTATCTCAGAATATCTGTCCTGCGTATTTAATCTCCCCTTCAAAATACTCTCCAGGGCTTTTGTTCTTGTGAAGTCCTTCGTATTTATTAAATTAATCGAAACCATCCGGTCAATTAATATCAAAAGGAGTTTCCATGAAAAAAACATTAATTGTCTTAACTGCGGCGGGTTTACTTTCATTCTCGGGCTATCTTTTTGCCAGTGAGGGTAAAGAAGTAACAATGCTGAATCAAGAAATTGCTAACGCAGATAAAAAAATTGTTGAAGTCGGTAATAAGATATGTCCGGTCAGCGGGGATAAAATCCCGACTCCCGGCGAAAAGGTCACCATGGGCGATAAGCCGGTTCAATACGAATATAATGGGAAAATTTACAACCTCTGTTGCCCGATGTGCACCAAGGATTTTAAAAAGAACCCGGAAAAATACAGCAAAATCGCTGAAGATGAAGTTGCCAAAGAGAAAATGATGAGACAGGAAGAAAATCAAAAAGGTGTAGCCAAATAATAAAAAAAGGTCCGCCTCACGACCATAAAATAAAGGATATGCTTATGGAACTTCCTTTTCTTCCATATCTTCAGCGGTTACATCCGAAAGTGATTCATTTCCCCATAGCGCTGTTTATCGGCGCTATGGGGGTGGAGGTGCTGAGTTTAATTTTTAAGAAGGACAATCTCCATCGAACAGCTTTTCATATGTATATTATGGCAACCGTTATAACGCCGTTCGTTGTTTTGACCGGTCTGCAAGAAGCGGAGCGTCTGCATTTAAGTCACCCACTATTAACCATCCACAGAAACTTTGCGTTGTTGACGATGTGGGGATCGTTAGTTAGCTTACCCGTTCTTTGGCTGGCAAAGAAAAAGGGGGAGAAAGTATTAAGAATCGTTTTCATTGTTTTTCTTCTCTTGCTTGCTACTTTTGTATCCATCGCAGGCCATAATGGCGGGCGGATGGTTTATGAATATGGAGTAGGGGCGGAACAGTAAAGGAAGGTTCAATGTTATGAAAAAGAAAATTATATTCACAGCCATAGCTACTATGGTCTTAACATTTTGCTCTGCGCCCACTTTTGCATCAACTAAGGGCAGTTTGAGAAAAGTTGATACGCTGCTCAAAGCCCAGGCAGGGGTTAATGCTGACTTAATTCGAGATTTATCCGAAGCCGACTTACAGAAAGAGATTGAGATGACTCTCCATGAGCCACTTACCGTTGAAGGAGCCGTGAAGATCGCCATTTTAAATAATCCTTCGGTAGAAGCGGCTATGGATAGTTTGGGAATATCGCAGGCCGACTTGCTTCAGGCAGGATTGTTGCATAATCCGAAAGTTTCGGGATTCGTCCGGGAATCGAAGGGTGCGGACAGTAAAACCAATACGGAGTTTGAGGTTAGGCAAGATGTGATGGATTTATTATTGTGGCCACTGCGCAAGCGATTAGCTAATACGCAGTTTAAACAAGCTGAATATGAATTAGCCGAGGTGATTGTCGATTTTATAAAGGAAGTGCGCGTCGGATTTTATAATTGGCAAGCCAGTGCCCAGATGTTTTCCATACGGCAGGATCACTTTAAAGCGGAAGAAGCTGCTTTAGAATTAGCCCAGCGCCAGAAAGAAGCGGGAAATATTAATGCTCTGGAACTGCGCCAAGAAGAGGGGGTCTATTATCAAGATAAAATCGATCTTCAGCGTAGCGAGCTCGAAGCGATTACGGCAGCTCAACAATTGCGCAATCTTCTTGGGCTGACAAATAGTGAGCTACAATGGCTGTCTCAAGAAAATTTACCTGATTTACCGTTGGGAGAACTTTCTTTAAATGAATTGGAAGAAAAGGCTTTGACGAACCGCATTGAACTTGCAATAAAACATCAGGAAATGCAAGCATTCGAGCAGTCATTAACGTTAGCCCGCTTCGGAGTTGTTCCGATGGTTGAAGGTGGTTTTAATTGGGAAAAAGAAACAGATGGCGGACGACTGAAAGGCCCCGCTTTTGAGGCAGAAGTGCCGATTTTTGATCATAAACAGGCAGACAGATTTCGTGCTAAAGCTCAAATTGAAACTGGCAAGAAACAGTTAGAAGCACTTGAAGCCCAGATACGCTTAGAGGTGCGGCTTGCCTATGCCCAGTTAATCTCTGATAAAGCAATAGCTGAAACCTACATGAAAGCAGTTCCGGTTCGCCAGGAGATTTTAAAGCAAACGTTGGAGCATTATAACTACATGCTCAAAGGGGTTTATGATCTGCTGCGAGTGAAACAGGAAGAAATCGATACCCAGCGTGATTATATTATGGCATTACGTGATTACTGGATTGCCCGCTCTGAGCTTGAGCATGCGGTTGGGGCCAGCCTCTCGGTCGGCAAATCAGCGGTTAAGATACAAGATAGTTCTGTAGACAATATGCCTGAGCAGGTACATCACCTTGGAGGTCATAAATGAAATCAAATTTTTTGAGAATTTCTTATCTCGTACTTTTTATTTTCGGGATAGTTTTTTTGATCAAGCATTCTCCTTCTTATGCAGAAACAGATTCTTCAAAAGCGACCGTACAAAAACTTCCATATACGCCGGTCATCACTCCCAACGGCAGCACCATGCCCTGGACCATGGATCCCGATGGGGTAAAAGTGTTTCGTCTGACCGTGGACCAATGCCAGCATGAAATCGCTCCGGGGATGACCATCAATGCGTGGTGTTATAACGGACAAACTCCAGGGCCGACTATTGAAGCGGTTGAAGGCGATCGCGTAAGAATTTTTGTCACCAATAAACTGCCCGAGCAAACGGCGGTTCATTGGCATGGTGTTTTGGTGCCGAACGGCATGGATGGGGTGTCAGGATTAACGCAAAAAGGCATTCAGCCGGGGGAAACTTTCAAATATGAATTCACGCTCAAACAGCACGGGACGTTCATGTACCATTCCCATGGCGATGAAATGACCCAAATGGGTTTAGGGACCATGGGATTTTTCATCATTCATCCTAAGAAGCCAACGGGCCTTAGAGTCGATAGGGATTTTGCTATTTTCTTAAATGAATGGTTTGTAGAGCCGGGAACAAAAACGCCGAATCCCAATATCATGACAGATTTTAATATTTTTACGTTCAATAGTCGCGCTTATCCCGGCACGGCTCCTTTGGTCGCGAAAACCGGGGATCGGGTCCGCATCCGTTTTGGGAATGTGGGTCAAGAATCCCATCCTATCCATATTCACGGTATCAATTTCAAAGTCGTGGCCACCGATGGAGGAGATGTCCCGGAGTCGGCCCAATGGCCGGAGACGACGGTGGCGGTTTTTCCCGGGCAGACCAGAACGATTGAATTCGTTGCCGATGCCCCGGGAGACTGGCCGGTCCATTGCCATCGCCGGCATCATCCGATGAATGCGATGGGACACGAGACTCCTAACATGATCGGCGTTAATCAAGACGGGGTCAAGGATGCTGTCCGAACGCTGGTCCCTGGTTACATGGCCATGGGAGAAACCGGGATGGATGATATGTCGGACATGGGCATGAAAGGACCGGAAAATACTTTGCCCATGATGGCGGGAAAAGGGCAGTTCGGTCCGGTTGGGATGGGAGGGATGTTCACTGTTCTTATGGTGCGTGATAATTTAAAGGATTATGACCATCCGGGAGATTATCCGCATCCCGCCGGAACGGTTGCCGGGCCTGTTCAGCCAAATCAATGAAGGTGAAAAATGCCGACCACGTATGTTTGCCCGATGCACCCGGAAGTGAAAAGTGACAAGCCCGGAAAATGCCCGAAGTGCGGAATGAACCTAAGACCAGAGACAAAAAAAGATGATAAAGATCATCACTGATTATTTTTTATAGAAAGGAGATCCCATGCATGGTGAGGAACTCGGTAATTATGCTTACGGCATGTGGACAGTTGCTATTTTTAACGTAATTCTTTTTTTATTTTTTGTTTCGAGTTTCACGAAGCCGAAAACCAATATTGAGTGGCGTTCCATGGGCGCTTTTGCCGCATTCATTGTGGCGCTGTTCACGGAAATGTACGGATTCCCGCTAACGATTTATTTTCTTTCCAGTTGGATGGGCAAAGCTTATCCAGTTCTGAATCCATTTTCGCATTCGCACGGGCATCTGTGGCTCGTATTTTTGGGATTGGGCGATTCCCGAATAGCCATGACGGTGTTGCATATTGTTACCAATGTGATGATTTTTTATGGGTTATATGTGATGCAAAACGGATGGATTCTTATCCATGCAGCCAAGGGGAAACAGCTCGTTACGGAGGGTGTCTATGCCCATGTGCGTCATCCGCAATATAGCGGGTTGTTTTTAATCACATTGGGTTTTCTTATTCAATGGCCATCGATTTTAACGCTTGTCATGTGGCCGATTCTGATGTGGACGTATTATCGGTTGGCCATGAGAGAAGAACAGGATGTTGAAAAACAATTCGGCAAGGCGTATTGGGATTACAAAAAGCAAGTGCCGGCATTTATCCCAAGATTTGGGAAAGGGAGAGGGAAATGAAACATAACAGCTGGTGGATGATAATTTGTTGCTTGTTGCCGTTGTTATTGATTTTTGTAGCACCGGTGGTTGGGTTTAATGGAAATAACTCAATCTTTTTCTTTGTTCTTATGATGTTTATCTGTCATTTTATGATGATGGGTGGACATCGGCATCATGATGGAGAAGATGAAAACAAGGATAACAAAGACAATCAAAAAGGAGGGCATCATGGGTGCCATTGATGTTAAGAAAATGGGATTCGCCCTTGGGGCGACCTTAGTTATTTTTCGTTTGGGATGTATCATCGCGGTGGCGACTACGACTCGAGAGCAGGCGATTCACTTTTTTAATACCTTGGCTCACGGGATCGATATTGGCCCGATTTTAAAAACTGAAATGTCGGTGCAGGAAATGATTTATGGGGTGATTCAAATATTTATTTTAGGATGGCTCATGGGAGCAAGCATCGCGAGTATTTATAATTTTTCTTGTGGCAGGTGTGGATGTGAAGCCATCTCCGGTAAGTAGGATGATATAAAAGAGGAAAGGGGGATCTATGGCGCATGTTGTCACGGAACCCTGTATCAAAAAGAAATATACGGATTGTGTGGTGGTTTGTCCCGTAGATTGTTTTCATGAAGATCAGGAAATGCTGGTTATTGATCCGATTGTATGTATTGATTGTGGGGCTTGTGTTACGGAATGTCCGGTTCAAGCTATATATCCAGAAGCGGATGTGCCTGAAAGATGGAAAGGGTATATAAGGCTTAACGCAGAGAAATCTCCGCAGCTTCCGGTGATTACACAGAAAAAGAAGTCCTTGGCGAGTGATTATGGGGGAAGTGTTCCAGATTAAAAAAAGGAGGAATAAAATGAAAAGAACAAAAACTTTGGTTTTAGGAACGGTTCTATTTTTAGGAGTTTGTTTCGGGACGACAGCGACCGCTGAAGAAATGAAGGGTTCCATGGATATGAAGCAGGGGAGCATGGCGAAAGATGAAGGAACGATGAACAAAGGCGGCATGGGGATGATGGGCATGATGAAGGGCGATATGATGGATAAGGACGGCATGATGAAAATGTGTCCCATGATGGCCGGAATGTTGCAAAAATCCATGGTCGCTTCCAACGATGGGGGTGTGATCGTTCTCTCCGGGAATAAATTGATTAAATACGACAAAGACCTCGCCGTTGTGAAAGAGGTCGAGATTAAAATGGATATGGAGGCCATGCCGGATATGATGAAAATGTGTCCCATGATGGGCAAGGGCATGGCGGGGGAGATGAAAGAAGATTCCTCCAAAGGCGATGCTACCGGCGGATCAGCCCCGGCCGATGAACATGCCAGTCATCATCCGGAAAATAAATAGGAAAAGTTCATGGCTACGGATCCCGTATGTGGGATGAAGGTTGATGAAAAGAAAGCCCTGAAATTGGAGCAGGGGCGAAATGTTTTTTATTTTTGCAGCGAACCTTGCCGCAAGAAGTTCCTTTCAGCATCTTCTTCGAATCAACCTTCCCAACATCAAAAGCCGTCGATTCCTTCCCAATCCGATTTTAAGAAAGTTCAATATACCTGCCCCATGCACCCGGAGGTTGTTTCGGACCGGCCCGGCGATTGTCCCAAATGCGGGATGGCCTTGGAGCCGAAAGGAATCCCTTCTGAAGGGGACGAGGGGCTGCGGGAAATTCACGAACTCTTCTTAAAGTTCTGGTGGGGCCTGGGACTCTCGCTGCCGGTGATTGGGCTCGCGGTCGGCGAAATGCTGCCGGTCGTCAAGGGCAAGGGAGTGGCGTGGGTCTCGCATGATGTTTCTTCCCAGTTGCAGTTGCTCTTCGCCACGCCGGTCGTTGTCTGGGCCGGCGGGTTCTTCTTCGTCAAAGCCTGGAAGAGTCTGATCAACCGAAGTCTGAACATGTTTACGTTGATCGCGCTCGGAGTGGGAACCGCGTATGGCTACAGCGCCGTTGCGAGTTTGTTCCCCGGAATTTTTCCCGATTCCCTCAAGAAAATGGGTCGGCCGGAACTTTATTTCGAAGCGGCCGCGGTGATCACGGTCCTGGTGATCCTCGGTCAGTTGCTGGAAGCCAAGGCCCGCTCCCAGACCAGCCAGGCGATCAAGGCCTTGCTCGGCCTGGCCGCGAAAGACGCCCATCGCGTCCGGGACGGGCGCGAAGCGGATGTTCCCATCGAGGCCGTCGAAAAAGGCGATATTCTGCGCGTTAAACCGGGCGAGAAAATCCCCCTTGATGGGGTGATCGTGGAAGGCCAAAGCGCCGTTGATGAATCCATGATCACCGGCGAGCCGATGCCGGTTTCCAAAGCCGCCGGCGATCGGGTGATCGGAGCCACCATCAATGAGACCGGCACGTTCGTCATGCGCACCGAAAAGGTCGGTTCCGAGACGCTGCTTTCCCAGATCGTGCACATGGTCGCCGAAGCGCAGCGCAGCCGCGCGCCCATCCAGAACCTGGCGGACAGGGTCTCGGGCTATTTCGTCCCGGCGGTCATTCTGGCCGCGGTCCTGGCTTTTGTCGCTTGGGCCGTTTGGGGCCCGGAACCGAAACTGTCGCACGCTTTGGTCAACGCCATCGCCGTGATCATCATCGCCTGCCCGTGCGCCTTGGGATTGGCAACGCCCATGTCGATCATGGTGGGGGTGGGCCGGGGTGCCCGGGCGGGCGTTCTTATCAGGAACGCCGAGGCCATGGAAAAGGCCGAGAAGGTGGATGTGTTGCTCACGGACAAGACCGGAACGCTCACCGCCGGAAAGCCGACGGTCACTAACATATTGGCGATGCCGGACAGCGATGAGCGGACCCTGATCTTTTTATCGGCGTCCCTCGAGCAGAACAGCGAACACCCTCTGGCCCGGTCGATCGTCGCCTTGGCCAAAGAAAAGGCCGTTGCCCTCCATGCCGTTGAAGGATTTGAATCGGTAACGGGCCTGGGGATCCGCGGGAAGGTGAACGGCAAGAATGTCCTTTTGGGCCGGCAGAAATTCCTGGAACAGAACGGGATCGTTGTATCGGTGGGGCTGCAAGAGAAAGCCGCTTCCTGGCAAAGTCGGGCCCAGACCGTGGTGTGGGTGGCCGCTGACAATCGTTCGATCGGTATTCTCGGCGTTTCCGACCCCATCAAGGAAACAACTCCCGGGGCCATCCGAGCCTTGCATGACCTGGGGCTCAAGATCGTTATGCTGACCGGGGATAACCAGAAAACGGCGGAAGTGATCGCCAAAGAGCTGGGCATTGATGATATCCGGGGAGGATTGGAACCGAAGGATAAGTTGGAGATCGTCAAAGAATTCAAGGCCCGTGGCGCCGTCGTCATGATGGCCGGCGACGGGATCAACGACGCTCCGGCCCTGGCGGAAGCGCACGTGGGGGTAGCGATGGGGACCGGTACCGATGTGGCCATCGAGAGCGCCGGAATGACCCTGGTGAAAGGCGACCTTCAGGGGATCGTCAAGGCCGTCACGCTCAGCCGCGCGGTCATGCGCAACATCCGGCAGAACCTTTTCTTCGCGTTCGTTTATAACGCGCTCGGCGTTCCGGTGGCGGCCGGCATTCTTTATCCTTTTTTGGGGATTCTCTTAAGCCCCATCATAGCGGGGGCGGCGATGAGCTTTAGCTCCGTGTCGGTCATCGGCAACGCTCTTAGATTAAGGAAGTTAACACTATGAGCCATCAAGACCAGGACAAGACCGGAAAATCATGTTGTGGTCCTTCCAGTACAGCGCGTCCATGGTATCGCAACAAGGCCGTGATCGTGCTTGCTGTCGTGCTGGCACTATTGGCTCTTTCCGCCATTGTTCCGGTGCTGGTCTCGTTTCGCGAACGTTTTTTGATGTATCTGGGCATGGTCTGGTGGGCGATCCTGCTGGGGCTGGTGCTGAGCGGACTTATCGAGCATTTCATTCCCCAGGAATATATTTCCCGCGTCCTGTCTCATCCTCAAAAAAGAACGATTTTTTATTCCGTCGGATTGAGTTTCCTGGCCAGCGCCTGCAGCTGCGGGGTGCTCACGTTGTCTATTCAACTGCATAAAAAGGGTGCTTCGACGGCGGCGGTAGTGGCATTCTTGCTGTCGAGTCCGTGGGCCAATCTGCCCTTGATGCTTTTGCTGATCGGCTTCTGGGGTCTTTTGAAAACCCTCTATTTCATCGGGGCCGCGATCATCATCGCGCTCATCACCGGACTGATCTTCCAGGTCCTCGAAAGATACGATCTCGTTGAGCGCAACCGCCGGACCCTTGAACTGGCGGAAGATTATTCCATCTTCCGTGACATTCGCCGCCGGTTTCGCGAATTTTCCTGGTCGGCGCAGGCGTGGAAGGGTGTATTTCTGGGGGTGGGCAAGGGGATCGCGGAAATTTCCGACATGGTGCTCTGGTGGCTCTTGATCGGGATGGCGTTGGCCGCTTTTGTGGGAGCTTATATTCCTACAGAATTATTTCAGCGGTACATGGGGCCGACGTTGGGGGGGTTGTTGACGACCCTCGCCCTGGGCACTTTGCTGGAAGTTTGCTCGGAAGGGACTTCTCCGGTGGCCTATGAGATCTTCCGTAAGACCGGGGCGTTCGGGAACAGTTTTGTTTTTTTGATGGGGGGCGTCGTCACCGATTACACGGAGATCGGATTGCTCTGGCACAACGTCGGCCGGCGGACGGCGGTGTGGTTCCCGATCGTCACGGTCCCGCAGGTGATCCTTTTCGGCTATTGGGCGAATAAACTTTTCTAACGGTTGGTATAAGTTATTACGGCAACTCGGTGTGGTCCCTTCGGGCCGCCGAAGGCGGCCCGAAGGGACCAAAAATTCGCCAATTCCATTGAGCGCCCCATGCAGTATTGTTATAATGCACCCATGATCTTAGATCCCTGGGCGAACGTGGCGCGGTTGAACCCAACGGAGACCCGCGCTCTCCAAAATCAAAAACTCCAAGAATTCATCACCCAGCAGCTTTATCCTTTCAGCCCCCATTACCGGCGGATCTTTGACCAACAAGGGATCAAGCCCGACACTATCCGCTCGATCGGAGATCTCAAGCATCTTCCTTTTACCTCCAAAGCGGACTTTGTGGCCACCCCCGAGCATCCGGACCGGTACAAGGAATTCGCCCTTCAGCCCGACAAGGAAAAGATCAACCGCTTTTGGCCGGTCCCCAAAAAGTTGCGACTCCTGGCTTCCGGCCTCATCGAGGGGAAGCAAGTTGCCCAGGAAAGGATCTCCCGCGAATACCGCCCGTGCTTCATGACCTTCACGGGCGGGACGACCGGCAAACCCGTGCCGTTCCTTTACAGCATCCACGATATCAACAATCTTTACGTTTCCGGCTCCCGGATGCTGCAGCTGTTTGAGATCAAGAGCGATGAGCGGGTCTTTAATATGTTCCCCTATGCCCCTCACCTGGCGTTCTGGCAGGTGGTCTTCGGGGGATTCGCGGAATGCCTTACGGTCTTTTCGAGCGGTGGCGGGAAATGCATCGGCACCGAAGGGAACATCGGCGCTATCCTGCGCATGCGGCCTTCGGTGATCATGGGAGTGCCGAGTTATGTTTATCACGTTCTGCGGATGGCGGCCGAGAAGAAGTCCCGGCTGGACTCCGTCAAGAAGATCGTCCTGGGGGCGGCGCGCGTGACCGAAGGATTCAAGGCGAAGCTCACGGAGCTGCTCGTTTCCATGGGGGCGAGCGACGTTGCCATCTTCGGAACGTATGGATTTACCGAAGCGAAGGCCGCTTGGGCGGAATGCCCCACCAAACCCGGCGTCTCCAGCGGCTATCATCTATATCCCGACAAGGAGATCTTCGAGGTCGTCGATCCCGACACCGGGGAAGTGAAGAAGGAAGGCGAGGACGGCGAGATCGTTTATACTGCGCTCGATACCCGCTGTTCGACGGTTGTGCGTTACCGCACCGGCGATTACGTCAAGGGCGGCATCCGCTGGGAGCCGTGCCCTTATTGCGGGAGAACGGTGCCGCGGCTCTCGAGCGACATCACCCGGCTCTCCGATATCAAGGGGCTGGATTTTTCCAAGATCAAAGGCACCTTCGTCAACCTTAACGATTTTGCCAACGTCCTCAATGACATGGAAGCCGTCAAGGAATGGCAGATCGAGATCCACAAGAAGGACAACGACCCTCACGAGGTTGATGAAGTGGCGGTTTACTGCACGCCCAAGGAAGGCGTCGATCGCGGTCGTCTCGAGGAGAATATCCGCAAGACCATCTTTGGCGCGACCGAAGTTTCCCCCAATCAGGTTGTTTTTGTTACGCTCGAAGATATGGTCAAGCGCCTGGAACTCGAGACGGCGAATAAGGAAAGAAAGATTTTGGATAATAGACCCCAATAGCTCATAGGTCATAGCGGATGGCTCATGAAATTTCTTATGAGCAATGAGCCAAGAGCCATGAGCAATTGAGAACCGAGGTATTTATGGATCGAATAGCGATCATCGACGGCATCCGCACCCCCTTCTGCAAGATGGGAACGCTTTTTAACGACCTGAGCGCCCAGGACCTGGGAACGATCGCCGCGCGGGAGTTGATCGAACGCTCGGGGGTCGACGTCAAAGCCATCGATGAAGTGATCTTTGGCAACGTCGGTCAGCCGCCGGATGCGGCCAACATCTCCCGGATCATCGCGCTCACCGCCGGGATCCCGAAAACGACGCCGGCGTTCACCGTGCACCGCAATTGCGCTTCCGGACTTGAGTCCGTGGCGACCGCGGCGCTCAAGATCCAGGGTGGAGAGTCGTTGTGCATCCTCGCCGGTGGCACCGAATCAATGAGCAACATTCCCTTTTTCCTGACGAAAGAATTGCAGGAGATCATTACGAAGCTTAATCGCGCCAAGACCGTTGCCGAAAAAATCCAGGCCGTTCTTGCGTTGCGGCCGAGACATTTAACCCCGCGCATCGGGCTCAACTTGGGACTGACCGATCCGGTGTGCGGATTGAACATGGGGCAGACCGCCGAAGTGCTGGCCAAGGAGTTCGGCATCACGCGTCAGCAACAGGATGAATTCGCCCTCGTCAGCCATCAGCGGGCCATCGCCGCCCGGGACGTGCTTAAGGAGGAGATCGTTCCGGTCATTCCCGGGCCCAAATACAACAAAGCGGTCGAATTCGATAACGGCCCGCGCGAGAACCAGACGATGGAGGCGCTGGCCAAACTGAAACCGATCTTTGATAAATACTCCGGTACCGTCACGGCAGGGAATTCCAGTCAGGTCACCGACGGGGCGGTAGCCCTGCTGGTGGCCAGTGAAAGGCGGGCGAAGGATCTGGGTCTTGAACCGCTGGGTTATTTGCGGGCCTTCGCGTTCGCCGGAGTGGAGCCGCAGCGCATGGGCATCGGCCCGGCGCACGCGATACCCAAGGTCCTTAAGAAGGTGGGACTCGCATTGGAGCAGATGCAGGTCGTCGAAATCAACGAGGCCTTCGCCGCCCAGGTCCTAGCGGTGTCGCGCGCGCTCGAATCCCCGCAATTTGCGAAGGAATTCGGCTATGAAGGATTCACCGGCCGCATCGAGCCCCATATCCTTAACGTCAACGGCGGGGCCATCGCCTTGGGGCATCCCGTGGGGGCGAGCGGGGCCCGGCTCATTCTCTCCACGCTCAAACAGATGAAAAGAAAGAACCTGAACCTCGGCCTTGTGTCCTTGTGCGTCGGCGGCGGCCAGGGCGCGGCGGCGGTTCTAGAGAGGTCGTAGGTTTTAGGTGTTAGGTCGTAAAGATTGAAACGACCTAAGACCTAAGAGCCAAGACCTAAATAACTATGTCCATCTTCTTCCGCAAAGACAACAATATCGGATATATCGAATTCGACAATCCCGATGCCAAGGTCAATATCCTGACCGGGGAGGTCCTCAAGCGTCTGGATGCCATCCTCGATGAGGTCCGGGAGCGGACGGACCTCAAGGCCGTTGTCATTCTCAGCAAGAAGAAGGACGTCTTCATTGCCGGCGCGGACATCAAGGAGATCGAAGGCATCACGGAGCCGGCCGATGCGGTGGCCAAGTCGAAGTTCGGCCAGGACATTTTCAACAAGCTTGAAGACTTATCGATGCCGACGATTGCGGTCATCGATGGTGTTGCGCTGGGGGGAGGTTGTGAACTTGTCCTTGCCTGCCGCTGGCGGTTGGCCACGTTCAATGAGAAGGTGCGAATCGGCTTGCCGGAGGTCAATTTGGGAATCCTCCCCGGCTTCGGGGGAACGTACCGCATGCCGCGCGTGGTGGGGCTCGAGCGGGCGGTGCGCCTGATCACGACCTGCAAGATCCTGTCATCCTCCGAAGCGCTCAAATTCGGATTGGTGGACCGGCTTTTGCCGCAGGCCGGACTTGGGGACAGTCTGCAGCGGTTCATCGAAGAAATCCCTTCCCAGAGGCGTCCCGCTTTAAAGAAAAAAACTCTTCAACAGCGCTTCCTGGAAGACACTTTCTTGGGCAGATACATTTTTTTCTGGGAGGCCCGCCGCGCGACGCGCGCTGTCGCCAAAGGGTTTTATCCGGCGCCGATGAAGGTGCTCGATGTTCTGGAGGCCACGTACGGACAACCGCGAGAGCAAGTTCTGGCTTTGGAGAGAAAAGGTTTCAGCGAGCTCGTTCTCACCGATGTCTGCAAGAATCTCATCAAGGTCTTTTACCTTTCCGAGAAATACAAGAAGCTGTCCGGGCCCGACGCGGAGAACGTCGTTGCCCGCAATGTCGAGAAAGCCGCCGTGCTGGGCGCCGGGGTGATGGGCGGCGGGATCGCGCAGCTGTTGAGCGCTCAGGGCATGAGCGTGCGGCTGAAGGACGTCAATTTCGACGCGATCGGAAAAGGCCTGAAGGCGGCCCGCAAGGTCTTCGATCAGGCCGTCGCCAAAAAGAAAATGAACGCCGCCGAGGCCAGGCTTCGGATGGCGCAGATCACGGGGACGCTCGATTATAGCGGATTTAACAAGGTCGATCTGGTCATCGAAGCCGTCGTGGAGAATATCGAGATCAAGAAAAAGGTCTTCTTGGAGCTGAGCCGGGTGGCGTCGCCGCAGGCGATCCTGGCCACCAACACGTCGGCCCTTTCGGTCACCGAAATGGCGCAGGCTGCCCGCGAACCTTCCCGGGTCGTGGGCCTGCATTTCTTCAACCCGGTCCACCGGATGCCTTTGGTCGAGATCGTCAAGACCCCTTTCACCTCCAAGGAAACGCTGGTGACCGCGCTGGCGCTGGTCAAGCGTTTGGGAAAGACCCCGGTCATCGTCAAGGATGTCTGCGGGTTCCTGGTCAACCGGGTCCTTTTGGGTTACCTCAATGAAGCGGGGCGAATGCTCGAGGAGGGCGCATCGGTCACTCAGATCGATAATACCATCACGGCCTTCGGCCTGCCGATGGGGCCGTTCGCGCTCACCGATGAGGTCGGCACGGACGTCGGGATCAAGGTGCTCCATGTTCTGCACTCCGGACTGGGCGAACGCTTCAAGCCCGTGGAGATCTTTGAAAAGGTCCATCAGGCGGGGTTCCTCGGGAAGAAATCAGGAAAAGGATTTTATCTGCACGGAAGGTCGCGTTCGCCGAACCCCCAGGTAGCCTCGATGATCGTCGTTAAGAAGCGCCGGCCCTTCAGTGCCCCGGAGGCTCTCGAGCGGATGATGCTCCTTATGGTGAACGAAGCGGCGCGCTGTCTCGAGGAAAAAGTGGTGGATGAGGCCGCGGCGGTCGATGTGGGAATGATCATGGGGACGGGTTTTCCGCCGTTCCGCGGAGGATTGCTCCGCTATGCCGACCATCTGGGGATCGACAAGGTCGTTGAACGGCTCTCTCATTTTGAGGAAACCCTCAGCGGCGAGCGCTTCCGGCCGTGCGGATTGCTGCTCGATCTTAAGAACAAGGGAACGAATTTTTATGCCGCTTGAAATAAGGATCAACGGTTCAAGCCGCGGAAGCGTGTTCCGGATATTTTGGGTCATTCCGCTGGCGGTCCTGCTGCTCATCGGAGGATGCCTGATTTACCTGGGCGTGCTTGGCCGGTACGCTTCCTATGAGAACAAGGATTTCGATTTCAGTATAAAATATCCCATCGACTGGTCGGTCAAGGTCAAGCCCGATCCGGCCCACCCGGAGGCCTCCGTCGTCTTTTTGTCCCCTAAAGAGGGGGGGGAGGATACCTTTATCGAGAACGTCAACATCGTCGTGCAGGACCTGCCGGGAGATATCAAGGACCTGCAAGGATTGGCCAAGCAGGCCGTTGATCAGCTGACCAGCACGTTCAAGGACCTGCAGATCCTTCAAAATGAACCGATCACGGTCCTTAGCGGCCTGGAGGGACAAAAGATCATATTTGCTTCGAAAGAGGAGAATTCCTTAAAGATAATGACGGTCGTCTTTGTGGTCAATAAAAGATCCTATCAAATTTTCTTCACGGCGATTTTGTCCAGTTTTGACCAATACCTGCCTCTGGTCAACGATATGATCGCTTCGTTCCAGATGATCTGATCCCGTTATCTCCTTATCCCCATATGCCGATGGACAGTTCCCAATTCAAGAAGGTCGTGCCGCTTTGCCCGGTATTCGGGCAATGCGGAGGGTGCCAGTACCAGGACATCGCTTACCCGGATGAGCTGACCCTCAAAGAAACGCAATTGCGGGAGGTTCTCGGAGGGAAGCTCGGGATCGCTGCGGCGCTTTTGGAGAGCATTGTTCCTTCTCCGCGGGAATATCATTACCGGCATCGATTGGACCTGAAACTGCTCAATTCCAAGAAGCATGGGCTCCTCATGGGGTTTTCGCCCGAGAGCGGTTTTCAGGTGATCCCGGTCCAGTCCTGCGCCATCGCCCGCGAAGCGATTTCGGATTTCCTGCCGCAGCTTAACCAGGACGTGGTGCCGAAACTGACGGCGAAGCATCGTCTGGCGAATGTCGTCGTGCGCTGCGGCGATGAGGGGCGGGTGCGCTGGGGCGGCATCGGCCGCCGGTCGCTTTCCCTGCCGCCGCAGGATTATCTCTGGACGGAAATCCGGGGAAAGAAGATTTTTTATTCGCTGGATACTTTCTTTCAGGCGAACCTGTCCATCCTGCCGCGCTTCATCGATCGCTTAAGGGCGCTGGAACTTTGGGGGAGGGATGTGTGTTTTTTTGATCTGTATTCCGGGGTGGGGCTGTTCGGGATCGCCCTTTCGGACCTTGCGGGAGAAGCGGTCATGATCGAAGAGAATCTGTCCTCGGTCCTCGCGGCCCGTCACAACATCCAGTACCTGGGCCTCAAGAATATCACCTTGCGTCCCGGAAGAGTTGAATCCGAACTGCCGCTGATGTTGGGACAGATGGCATCCTTTAAGAAAGTGGCGATGATTGATCCCCCCAGGGATGGCCTTAGCGCCCAGGTGGCCAAACTCCTTGCGGAGGCGACCGACTTCACGGCGCTGTTGTATCTTTCCTGCCATCCGGAGTCCCTGGTCCGGGACCTCGGCCTGTTGCTGGCGGGTCATTGGCGTATCGAGCGCGTTATGCCGTTCGATTTCTTCCCCAAAACAAGGCATATTGAGACGCTGGTGTTGTTGAAACCAAAATAGCTCAAAGCTCCTAAGCTCCTGAGCTGTTAAGTGGTTAATTACAAGAAAGCAGCATAGGAGCTTAGGAGCACAGGAGCTGAACAGGAGAATCCATGAAAACCGACAAAACCCCTTACCAGAAACAGATCTTCGTGTGCACCAATGACCGCAAAGGCGAGAACGCCAGTTGCGGCGACCACCAGGCCGAGGCCGTTTTCCAGGAATTGCGCAAGATC
>JAHFFX010000121.1 GCA_023247755.1 Candidatus Omnitrophota bacterium
GCCGGTGCTCGCTAAGCGCGCGCCGGGCGACGTTCAGGCCATTTTCCTATCCAAGTTCCTGAGTGTTCGGCTCCGAGAGGGGGGCTTTATCCATGACCCCGGCGATTGAATCCGCCAAGGTTCATTATTGGATGGAAATCTTCACGGTCCTTGCGAAAAGGCCATGCTGGTTGACTAAATCATCTTGCAGCTGTTTTTCGAGGGAATCGGCGAGAAATTCCGTTAGTCTCTTCCGTCCGGTGCTTTTGAGGTGGGTCAGATCGATGAACTCATTTTCCGTGAATTCCGGCAAGTCCCTTTTGGAGAGGTAGACAAAGTCGTTCCGTTGAGCTTGATCGTACAGGTATTTATCGTACATCGGATCGATGGTGGCCTGATTATAGATCCTGCCGATCCAGGGGTGCAGCGGTCCTGATACGACCAGCAGTTTTATTCCGTGGGCCTTGAAATCCTTAGCCACCTTTGCGAAGACCGCCTCATTGAGATTGGTGTAATCGTTGTAGTAATAAGCGGCGGTCCCGCTGCTGCGGATCTCCTTTTCCACATCCGCCGGATGATTGTCGGGATAGCGATGCACCATGGGTTCGGTGCGTTTTTCGATCCCGGTCCATGATTTCAAGGCGGTCGTCATCACATTGTTGATCTGCTCCCGGTATCGAAAGCAGGGGGACGCTCTCCCCAGGAAGCCTTCGAAGATATCCCGGCTCATCGCGAAGAATTCCTTTTTGTTCAGATAAAGGTGCATCGGACCGATGATCTTGGGGTCAAAGAAGTACCGCAGCGGGCTGTGGCCGTTATATCGATAGGTGCAATAAAAGGATTCAACGAAAGGCATATAGATAAGGAGGGCAGGGTCATACTTGAAGATCTCATCCTGCATCATGAAGATGTCGATCGGCTGAGCGCTCCCGGACACGGCAATATTATAGAACTTGATCTTTGAGTCCTTGAAACGCTCATTGAGGTAAGCCACATCCAGGTCCTGGCGGGCCTGGCTGGAGCCATAAATAAATACGATCTTTTCCCCGGCTTTTTTGGTCAGGGTCCGCAGCGTGCCTTCCACGAGCAGGGGATCGCCCGGCCCGATGTTCCCATAGAAAAGGCTGAAATCCCAGACCTTGGAAACACGGACCGCCATCGCCTGTATCAGGAAGTACAGAATGATGCTGAGCACGAAGGCGACCGGAAATCTTTTAGAATTGAAAGTAAATGAATTCATGCTGATTGGCCACCCCTTGAAGGGTTAATAGAAAATAACAGATCAGGTAGAACGCGGTCTTGAAAGCGACGTTGCTCTTGTAGATGCACATCAGGTCCTGTTTGTAGTATTGCAGCGCCTCCGCCGCGATCAATACCCAGGTGAAGTAAATGATCTTGGGGACCATGTAGATCACGTCCCCGGAAATATGAAAATTGAAGATGACCGCTTCAAGCATCTGCAGGGCGATCGGCAGGCGCGGCGCGCGGAAGATCAGCATGCCGATCATGACCAGATGAAACACGAAAACGATCCTGGCCCAGAGCCACGCCTGCTGTCCTAAGCGGCTTTGGGGCTTTACCCAGTTCGCGCATTTTAACCGTATGACCACATAGATGGACAATAGCATCCCGTAATACATGCCGAACGCGACGAATCTCCAGGCGGCCCCGTGCCACAACCCGATGAGGGTCATCGTGACCATCAGGGCGATGAAGATTCGGAGGTTTCCTCTTACGTTCCTCAGCCAGCGGAAGAGCGGGATATAAAGATAATCCCTCAGCCAGGTGCTTAAGCTGATATGCCAGCGGTTCCAGTAATCCTGGATGTTCGATGCGAAGAACGGCAGATTGAAGTTGAGCATGAGCTCAAATCCCAGCACTTTGGCCAGCCCCCGGGCGATATTGCTGTATCCGGCAAAATCGCAATAGATCTGAAAAGTGAAGGCGAAGGTCGCTATGTAAATGTCCAGGCCGTTGAAGGGGGCGCTCCCGGCGTAGACATAATTAACGATCATCGCCAGGTTGTCCGCAACGAAGGCCTTTTGAAAGATACCCCAGAAGATCAGGAAACACCCTTCATAGAATTTTTCTAAGGTCAATTGCCGGGGTTGAAGGACCTGCGGGAGTAGATTCTTGGCCCGCTCAATGGGCCCGGCCACCAGCTGCGGGAAGAAGGAGGCGAACAGGGCGAAATCCAGGAGATTCCTTGTGGGTTTGATCTCTTTGCGGAACACGTCGATCGTGTAGCTCATCTTCTGGAACGTGTAGAACGAAATGCCTAACGGCAGGACGATGTCCAGGTAAAGAGATTCGGCCCGGATACCGAGAACGCGCAGGAGAGTGTCGACATTGCCGGCAAAGAAATTGAAATACTTGAAGAATCCCAGGACGGAGAGATTGACGATGACGCTGAGGTATAAGAAATACTTCCGTTGGCGGGGGGTTTTCGCTCCATCGATCAGCAAGGCGCAGACATAAGCGAAGAGGGTCGACAAAATGAGGAGGGTCAGGAATCTCGGGTCCCAAGAGGCATAAAAAGTATAGCTAGCCAAAAGGAGCAGCAGATTCTGCATCCGGTGATGGGCCCTGAGGCACAAATACAGAGCGTAAACGATGGCAAAGAATATCCCGAAAGTCAGGGAATTGAATGTCATGTCTCGGTCTCCTTGAGGTTCCCCATGGCTGCCCGGAGCAAATCCGGCAATGCGAAGGACTGTTCCGCCTTCCCAATATAGAGATCTTGATGCGGGTCGTATCGCAGGGGAGAGGTGTTCAAGTAATCGAGGCAGGGTTTGTTCTTCGCTGTTTGGATATAACGGGCGCGCACCTCGTCCAGTTGCTGCGCCCGGGCATGTTCCAGCACGGTATGCAGCATCGCCTCTTCTATCTTTCTGCCGAATACCCGGCAGCTTAGGATGAAATCCACGATGGTCCCGATCTTCCCGTTTATTTCCAGGCTTGCCAGGCCGGTCAGGCCGGAATCTCCGAACTTATCCGCGACCCGAAAGGTCCATAGCTTACGATGCTTACTGTTTGTCCATTCCCACAACTCGTTCTCCGTCATTCTCCGGGTCGAGAGATTCATCTGATTGGTCTTGTTCAATAGCTGTGTCACACGCTGTAAATTCGCTTCTGAAAGTTTTTCGACGGTGATCCTTAAGTTCAAGGTCTTGAGCCAGTCCTCAAGGGAGCCGATCCGGGACCGCATTGCTTGCCGCTGGTGTTCCTGTTGATACATCTGGGTGCGCCGCCCGTCTTCCGCTGTGAGGGCCGGCGAATCAAAGCACTTTAAACCCATTAAGGTCTTTTTATACAACATTTTGTCTTCGGGCCAGTCCGGGACCAGAACTTCCGGCAACGCTTCCTTGACCCGGGCCCGCTCGGCGGGGTTGTCATCGATAAATAGGACGGATTGAAGCCCCAGGTTCAATTCTTGCGTTAAGTCGACGATGTTTTGGGCCTTGTCGTTCCAGTTGATCCTCCAGCCGGCAAAATCGGTCAATCTTAAAACCATTTCGGGATGGTTTTGTATCGCTTCCAAGGCCGAGGATTCCTCGTTCTTGCTGGCGATCCCTAAGATTATGCCGCTGTTGGCGAGCGCCTTAAGGCCTTTTTGAAAATCTACCAGGGCCTCACCGATCGGATCATGCCCCCCTAAAATAAGGCTTTCCCATCCGATCTCACCGACCGTCCCTCCCCAAAGGGTGTTATCAAGATCAACGATGATCATCTTTTTGCTTTCGCCCCGGATGGTCTGTAGAGAGGCTTTGATCTCATCGACGGCTTCCCGGAAGATCTGAAGATCATACGGAACTTTGCTCAGGAACCAAAATTTTGGATTGAAAGAGTTCTTTCCGGTCGACTCGATCCATTTCTGCGCATTTAACAAGTGAACATTCTGGACCTCTTCAAAAGTTTCGGCGAGGCGCAGATTCATCCGCATGAGCGTATTGGCGATCCCCCGGCGGCTCTTGACGTCCAGGATCCCCAACCCTCTGCTGAACGTCGGGAAGGTCCAAGTGGGAATAAGGATTTGTCGGGTATGGCCGGTGATGTTCAGAATGGCCTGTGCGAATTCGTCGACCTCAGAGAGGATCGTTTCCTGGGTGACCGGCTGAAAATGAGTGAGTTCTTGAAAGGCGTTGATAACGGCATCCGGTTGCGTCCAGATAAGAATGAAATCATATTCTTTCTGCCAGCAGGGGTGTCCTCTTTCCAGAAGGACCGGAAGGACCTGTCCAAAAGGGATGACCTCGGCTTCGATCGCCGGCAGCTGAGGGCTGTTCTTCAGCAGTCCGCTGAGGGCCTCGGTATTAAAGTCAGAAATGATCAATCCGCGGGACTTGGGGCTATCCATCGATCTTCGCTTTTAATAGGTCTTCGATATATTGCACCAGGAGACGGACTTGTCTGAAAGGGCTGGTTTCCGGGGACAACGTATTGCTATCGACCAGGGTGATCGTCACCCCGAATGCATCCTCGATCTTTTGCTCGATCGAGACGATCAGCATCGTTAGCTTGAGGGAGTCAATGACCCCCGAAGCCCCGATTAAGATTGTTTCATCGGATCTTTCGATCTCTTGTTCGTCAGGTAATGCCGCGCTCACTTCATCCAGAGCATCAAAAATGGTCTGGCGAATCAGTTGAGCTTTTTCAGGTCCCTGGCTTAGGGGGCGCATCAGCGTGCTCTTTTCCTTTTCAATGAAGCTCCGCATTCTGGTAGGGCAGAGTGCCTAAATATCTTCAGGAGCTCCAAAAGTCAAATGCTTTGAAATAATTAGAGCGAAAATATAACACCTAAAGTGCCAATTGTCAATCTGACATGCCTGGACACAGTAGGACTTAATAATAAGTAATATTATGAAGATTATCATAACGTGGGAGAAGAAAATGTCAGAGGATTATTTTTTCCGGGATTTAAAACAGACTCTGTACTTGGGCATGCGAGGTTTCTGGAAAACAGATAAATGTGCGTTGATGGGGGAGCCTGGATATTTGCAGGATTGATTCCGGGAGGGACGGAACTACTTAAATGACTATGCTTTGCGTAGATGTGACGGCAGGATGTTCAGTTGCTGTCGGTACTTGCTGACCGTGCGCCGGGCGACATTCATGCCTTTGTTCTTGAAGTGTTCCTGGAGCTCTTGGTCGGAGAGGGGAGAAGCCTTATCCTCGCCGTCAATGAGGTCCTTGATCTCTTCCTTGATGCTGCGGCTGGAGATCTGGATGTTGTTGTCGCTGGTCAGCCCTTGCGAGAAGAAGAATCGCATGGGGACCAGGCCCTGGGGCGTATCGACATACTTGTCCTGGATGGCGCGGCTGATGGTGGATTCGTTGCGTCCGATCGAGTTCGCCACATCCTTGAGGGTCATCGGGACGATGGCCAGATGCGCGCCCTCAAAGAAATCCTTCTGCCGTTCAAGAATATAGCGGGCGATATCCTGCAGGGTTTTCCCCCTCTGCTCAACGCTTCTGATGAAATTGACCGCTTTGGTCAGCTTGTCCTTGATGAAATCGCGCTCTTCCGGGGATAATTTTTTATCGCGCAGCATTCTCTCATAAAGCGGATTGACGTGCAGGCGCGGCAGGCCGTCGTAGCTTACGCTCACCTGATATCCGGCGATGGGGTCCTTGCGGATGACAACGTCCGGTCTGAGAAAGATATTAACGTTGATGGGGCGATAATTGCGCGCCGGTTTGGGCTCCAAGGAGGCGATCTTCTGGGCCGCCTCCTTGACCGACTCGACGTTGGTCCCAAGTTTCTTTGCGATCTCCGCGTAACGTTTTTTTCCCAGGTCTTGCAGGAATTCCGCCACAATGCGCAATGCGACCGTGCTTTGACCGTTGTATTTTGCCTCCAGCTGAATGCTAAGGCATTCCTGCAGATTCCGGCAGGCGATGCCGATGGGTTCAAAATTCTGGACCACGTGCAGGACATGTTCCACCAGATGGATATGATGGGTGGAAAGCGTCTGGGCGATCTCTTCACAGGAGAGTTTGAGGTAGCCATCCTCGTCCAGGTTCCCGATGATCAATTCGCCGATCTTCAGCTGCAAGGGTTCATTGAATTCGAAGCGCAGTTGTTCAAGGAGGCAGTCCTCCAGGGAGAGTTCTTTAGTGATGGGCTTCTCTTCCGTGGCCTCGTCATCGTTGAGAGCTTCTTGGCGGCGCATTCTCGCCAGTTCCCGGTGCCGCTCAACCTTCTTGAGAATTTCGGCATCGGTTGAGTTCTGGGGAAGGTCGGAGGGCCCATCTTCCATTTCGAGAAGCGGATTGTCCTGCAGCTCCTGCTCGATCGCCTGGCTGAGCTCCGCCATGGGCAGGACGAGGATCGAGATGGATTGCTGCATGCTTGGAGAAAGGACCGGTTTAAGGAATTGTTGAGTGGCGAGTTTGTTATTCACAGCAAGAAGTATACCATATGGGTCCCAGCAAGTAAAATTTTTGTTCTTGGGGGCCGGAGTCTCTCAATGCACAACAATTGTCCATAAAAATAGACATGTCTTAAGTGTTTGTTGTTATAGCTTTTCTATGATTGTCCTGGTTTGTCATGGACAAAGATGTTTAATCAGTTAAACATTGGGTGCATTAATGATTTTCTGGAATTTTACAGTGAAAATTAATTAGTTCGTAACACATTGTAGATAAAGACCATATGCTTGAACAGAAAATACTGTCCGGGACTGTCCAAGATGGCACGCAATTTGCTTAGATAGGAAATACATGCGACAGGCGATCTAGATTACAGCCGTTGTGTGAAAAATATAAGACAGGGTCAAGGAAAGAACCAACGCAGCTCTTATAAGGAAGGGGACCATGATAAACGAACAGTCCAAGCTACCGGGAGGATTACCAGTGAACATCAAGAAGAGATTGACCATCACCGAAGTCGCCGATCTGGTGGGCATCAGCCCCAAGACCCTGGCGCGCTGGGAAAAAGTCGGCAAGATCAGGAAGCCCAAACGCGACTGGCGCGGCTGGAGAGTTTATGACGAGACCGATGTCGTGCAGATCAAGGAATTTCACGAAACCATTTTTGAAGTGTAAAAATCTCACAAAATTCACAAAAGGAGAACATTACTATGGAAAAGAGAACATTCAATTGGAAGGGCATCATTCTTGGTCTGGCGGCGGTCCTTTATTTCGGATCCCCGGCCATGGCCCAGAATTTTGGTAATCTTCCTAAAGGGCACGTCAAACCTCAGGAAGCAACAGATGCTGCCGTTCAACCAGGGCACGTCGAACCTCAGGACACAACGGATGCTGCCGTTCAACCCGCGGCTTCCGCGGAAGTCACTGCGGAACCCAGTTCAGAGGAAATTTTACAGCAAGTGAAAGCAATTTCCGATGAAAAGGAGTACACTCTGG
This sequence comes from Candidatus Omnitrophota bacterium, assembly GCA_023247755.1. Lineage (GTDB taxonomy): Bacteria > Omnitrophota > Gorgyraeia > Zapsychrales > JAHFFX01 > JAHFFX01. The sequence continues at coordinate 7,348 of JAHFFX010000121.1, forward strand.
GGCGGGATGATGAGATCGTCATCACCGTCATGCGGCATCCAGAGGTTTCCGGACAGTTCTTCGTCAATTCCCGGGGGGAAATCCAGTATGAGTTCGTGGGAGATATCAAGGTGGAGGGAATGACCAAGGAGCAGG
>JAHFFX010000122.1 GCA_023247755.1 Candidatus Omnitrophota bacterium
GCGGCCTTCCTGGTAAAACATATTCAGGAGCGATCCCGACCGGGCCTGATCTTAAGCGGGATCGCGATGGGACTGGCCTGCTCCATTCGGCTTCAGGACGCGGTCCTGATCTTTCTGCCGCTGGGACTGTTATTCTGGACGCGACCGCTCCGGGAGGGAACTGGCCCGCTCCAGGCACGCTCATTCTTCATCTGGCTCGGTGCCGCGGCCGCAGTGAACCTGTTGTTCTACGCATTGATCGTACTGCCGAACCTTGAGACCGCCGCCGGGAACCTGCATTTTCTACGATCTCACTTCTCCTACGTCTTCTCCGGCCCTACGTCGACCAGCATCCGGGCCGCGGGGCTTTTCTCCATCGAAAACTTTTCCCTGGGAGGATTGCTCCTGGCCGGTGTTGGCGCCCTGCTGCTATTGCGGGCGGACTGGCGGCTGGCCGCGTTCCTGCTCTGTTGGACGATCGTTCCTTTCGTCTTTGCCGGTAGTCTCGCGATCGTCACCCACCGCTACCTTTCGACCATGATCGTGCCGGTTGTGATCCTCCAAGGCTACGCGCTGGCCAGATTCTGCTCATCCGGTTCAAGAACCCTCAAGCTCGTCGCAATGGCCTGTTTCATCGTTCTCGAGATAGCGGCCTTCTGGGGATCCTTGCCGGCACTCGTACTGCGCCATTACATCGCCCTGTCGCCGCAATACGGCGCCTGGGTCGGGCAGATGACCGAGCCCAATGCCGTCGTCATCACCGGCGATGAGGCCACCTTTGTTGAGCATTATGGCCGCCGGAAGGTTCTCTACCATATCGTCACCACCCACGATTCCTTCCTTGTGTACCCGGACCGGGAACAGGAGCGGCTGGCCTATAAGGAATGCCTGGACGACCTGCTCAAGCGCGGGATCCCGGTCTACATAACCTCTGTGGGACTGTATTCGGATAACCGGAAGTATTACTTTTACGATTTCATCATGAAGAATTACCGGCTCGATTGGGTGGGAACGGCCTGTCTGGACCCCTGGCACAGCAGCGATTTAAAACCGAGCATTCTTAAGAACCCTCTGCTAAAATTAAGCCTTAAAACACAGTATCCCTGACCGGGAAACCTGATATGCCCAAAGTCCAATTGCTGCCGGCCGACGTCATCAGCAAGATCGCCGCCGGCGAGGTGATCGATCGGCCTTCCTCCGTCATCAAGGAGCTCGTTGAGAACTCCCTGGACGCGGGCGCGTCCGCGGTCAACGTGCGCCTCGAAGGCGCGGGGAAAACCTTGATCTCGATCGCCGATGACGGGGCCGGGATCGAGCGCGAAGACCTTGAGACCATTTTTCTGCGGCACTCCACCAGCAAGATCCGCTCGATCGAGGACCTGGAACGTTTGCAGACGATGGGATTCCGCGGCGAGGCGCTCTATTCGATCGCGGCGATCGCCGACGTGGTGTTGCGCAGCAAACCCGCGAAACAGGACACCGGCTGGGAGATCCATATCCGGGGCGGCAAGAAGATCAAGCTCAAACCCGTCACCATGGGGCAGGGCACCGAGATCGAAGTACGGGAACTTTTCTTCAATACCCCGGCCCGGCGGAAATTCCTCAAGTCCGACACGACCGAAGCGGGCAGCTGCCTCAACACCTTTCTTCCTTACGCGCTCTTGCATCCGCAGATCCGCTTCCGTCTGTCGCACAAGAACAAGGACCTGCTGGACCTCGGCTCGGACCAATACCTCAAGAGCCGGATCGCCCACGCGCTCAATCTGAACGAAAAGCATCTTATGGAAGCCGGTCGCGACATCCCGGAGGCCGGCTTCTCCCTGCGGCTCATGCTGGGCGACATCAACGTCAAACGCGCCCGGCGGGACCTGCAGTACATTTTTGTCAATGGCCGGCCCGTGGCGAGCCGTTCGCTCTCCTTCCACATGAACGAGATCTACAAGCTCATCCTCCCGCCCCACGCGTACCCGTTCTTCTGCCTTTTCATCCATTTGCCTCCGGAAGAGATCGACGTCAACATCCATCCCACGAAACGCGAGGTGAAGATCCGCAATGAAGCGCCGCTCGTCTCGGCCTTGCGGCATTTGTGCGAAAGAACGCTCATGACGCAGGGACAAGCGAAGCAGGCGGGAGCGGATATTTGGGAAGAAGAAGGCGGCCGCTCAACGTCCCGTTTCCCGGAAGGGATCCCGGCGGACAAACTGATCATGGGACCGCGGCAAGATTGGGATAGGACCGGCTTCTCTACGCTCGGGGGCGTCCCGCCGCCTGCGGCGGCGGACGCCCCAGGCCCTTCTTTCAACGCGGGGCAAACCCATTTTCTGGGCGGGGCCGGCGACCTGCGGGAAAAACTTTCCGGCGCCCGTTACCTTGGCCAGTTCATGAAGAAATTCCTGCTGTTCGAGTATGGCGCGAGCCTCCTGTGCATCGACCAGCACGCCGCGCAGGAGCGCATCACCTATGAGGCCCTCAAGAAACAATACGAATCCGGCAACGTCGAGGTCCAGCCGCTGCTGACACCCGTTCTCATCGCCGTTACTCCGCAGGAAATGCTCGCCTTCGAGGAGTCGCAATCCGGGCTCGAGGAAAGCGGTCTCTCCTGCTCGCAATTCGATCCCGCGACCATCGCCGTCCATTCGGCGCCGAACCTTTTGAAGGACCCCGAGATCACCCTGCGTTTCTTCCTTTCCGAAGGCAGCGTAAAGAGATTTGACCACCACATCCTCGCGCGCCAGGCCTGCCGCTCCTCGATCATGGCGGGCGATACGCTCAAGCCGGAACAGGCCCTCTACCAGCGCGACCGGCTGCTGGCCTGCGCCGACCCGTTCATATGTCCGCATGGGCGGCCTACAGTTATTGAATTAACTGAGTCTTTCCTAGATAAACAATTCTTACGCACATAGCCGACCATGCGGGATAACCACGGGCCAGCCCCGCCAAGGCGGGGCTGGCCCGGAAGCCTTCCCTGCATGACCTTCCTTAATTTACGCCCACCGGATCAAGCCCCCGCAAGATACCCGCCGGGACCTCCCGCGCGAAGAAATTCCCCACGCGAAAATGGCGGAAGTTGCCCGTCCGGCGGTAAAGGATCCCGCGGCTGCCTCCCCACGCCGGCGCAAAACTTTCCAGGAAATGGAAGAATCCGTGAACGCGCTCCCCGCGGAACACGGCCAGCCCGGCGTTCCACAGATACCCCCAGGATTGCACCCAGCGCCAGATCTCCCAGGCCGGCTGGGCGAAAGAACGCGTGGCCCAATGGATGTCCGCCAACATCCGGTGCCATTCCGCGAATTCCCGCAGAACAATCCTAATGGAATAACTGAACCAGAAAGCGGCGTTATGCAGTTCCGTTTCTGCATGCCGCCGCTCAACGGAGGCCAACCCCAAGAAATAAGCAATCCAAAAGCGGACATAAACCTTCTTCTCCACCGCAGTGAACCGGAGATTCACCAGAGAAAGAACAATCGGATGAAAGATTAACCGGACCGGGCCGCGCTGCGAGAAGCCGGCCCCTCTTGAGACCGGCGTTACCGCAAAAGGCCATATCCGCAGCGCGACCGCCTTCGGCCCCTGCCATGCCCCCATCAAGGGAACAACGGCAACGGGCTCGATGCTACCTCGCGGCAACAGTTCCACAAACCGCGGAACGACCGGCGATATATCAACGGAAGGGATCGTCCGGGCCGGAACAACGAACCTCTCCACCGGGGGAACGGACATTTCAATGGAAGAAAGGCGCGCGATCGGCGTCACCGCAGAAGAGACCGGAGTGACCGCTCCAGTGCCGATCCTCAGCGGGACCGGAGAAATGGCAAAAGGCGAGATCCGCACCGGGACCTCTTTCGATCCCGTCGGCAAGGCCTCCCGGACGGACGGCCCGGCCAGCGAGGGAACGTTAGGAACCGGCCTCTCGACCATCCTTACATTGATCGACGGTATTGCAACGGGCACGGGCGATCGCAGGGGCACGACCGGCCGGGCCGCATCGAAGATGAAAGGCTCAATGCGTTGCGGGCCCGCCAGCGGCGGGACAGACAACGAGACCGGCGTTATGGCCCCGATGGCGGCCAGCCGCGGGACAAGGACAACAAAGAAATAATGGATCACCACCGCAATCAGGATGAATTCGACCGGCGGTCTTTCCAGAAAAACGACGGGCGCTAAGAACGGGACACGGTTGACCGCGGTTTCGGTTAATCTCAGTTCGATGGGAATCAGGGAGGCGGTCCTCCCTTCGTGCACCGGGACCTGCGGCCTTTCCGGTCGGGGCGTCGATGGGACGAACGGCAACGATCCTGCCCGGGGCGTCCGGTAAACCGCGCGTAACGATCCTTTCACCGACCGTGACGAGAAGCGGCGCGGCGGAGGTATCTCACGAGGCCGCTTTCTTTCTCGGGGAGGGGTCATAAGGAAGATCGGCGGCGCAGGCAAGATCACGAACCGCCGCGGCTTCCTGGGTTGGGTCGCCGTCAATCCCTTGCGCGGCGGCGGGAGCATGAACCGTAAAGGAGGCACGACCGGGGGGAACGTTCGGCAGACCCAGCAGAAGAAATCTGCTATGTTCACCGGCAGGGGCAAGATCCTCGCCGGACGGACCGCCGGCGCGGGCCGCGCGTGATAACACGGCCGGTAGGCCCGCCGGTGCGCAACGACCGGCGGCCGCCGGCACTGCGGTCGTTCAGATATGAACGGGATGATCGTTTCCGGAATTTCCAAGACCGTCAAGAACGGCGCCTGGACGGATTCGACGATCTTCGGTTGGATAGCCGGCCAGGTCCAGGTCAACGGAGGGTATTCCATCGGCTTGCCGGTCACGTTAAGTTCAGATAAATAATTCCTGGGAGGCGGCGGGAGGCCCATCATGGAGGTTGGCCGCCTCCGGATATCGGTATCCGGTATGCGGGTGAGGCCCGTCAGGCTGGTCAAATAGGACAGTCCGATCAAAGGCAGGATCCAGATTCCCGGGAATTCCAGTTGCTGATGCCCGTCGCTGACCGGCGGCCGGGAGCGCTTCTCCTGTCCGTTACCGCCTTCCTCCGGACCGGTCCGGGACGCGGCGATGAGCACGTAGAAGATCCCGCTGGTCCTCGCATCCTGATAGAACCTGAATCCTGCTCTGACAGAGATCAATTTTAAATCATCTTTGAAGTGCAACCGCAATCCTTCGGTGAATTGCCGCAGGTTCTCGATCAAACGGAACCGGATACTTTCCAAGAACCCCGGCGGGATGTTTTGCGCCAGCCGGGACCTGGGAAGGTTGATGCTCGCGTTGGAGAGCTCATCGAGGATGATCTCCTGGTCCCTGGCAAAATCGCCGACCCGCCGGGTCTTTTGATAGCGAAGGACAGCTGCCTCGGTGAGCGCCAATACGTCATAAACAAATCTGAGAAAATCCTCCAGGTTCTCCGGGCTGTTCTCTCCCCTGATCAACAGCGGACCCAGGATACCCGAAGAGAAGATCGTCCCGCGGGGCGAAAGCAGATCGCAAAACACCTGGCTATACACATATTCAAGGGCGTTGGCGATGATCGTATGGATCTTCTTGGCCGCGAGCGACAGGGGTTCGGGCAGGTCCTCGAGATCGGGCCTCCCGACGAATTCTTCGGGGAACCGTTCTTTCAATCTATCCTGGAAATTCTGGAACAGAAGATGCCCGATCACCGAGGCATAATCGTTCGATTTGATGATCAGGGCCGCCTTTTCCGCCTGGAATTCATCGGGAACGAAGATCTTCTCTCGGGACAGCTCCACCCAGCGTTCCAGGAAGACCAGAAGTCCCTGCACGGCCTGGGCCAGGGTCGCGGAGCGCTCGATGATCCGCTCCATTTCCGCCTGATCCTCGGTGAGGAAGAACGTCATGTCGAACTCGATGAGCGTGATGCGCTGGCGGACGAGCAATCCCTGGAATCTTCGGCGCACCAGCTCCCGGTACATCGCGGTCTTGTCCAATCCCAGCAGAAAGATCCCGGTCACCCGGGAATTCAGGGCCTCGAAGAATTCATCCGGAACGTGTGCGAGATCATCCGCCCCCACGACCAGGGCGTAGCCTTTCGGCAAACGGTTCAAAAGCTTCCGGATCTCCTCCTTGCGGTGCTCCTGGGTATGCGGGGTCTCGGCCAAAAGGAGGTTCATGGCGAGACGAATATCGCCGATGCTCATCCGCTGCAGGGTCTGCAGGACGCGCCGCCGGAAACCCGGCAGGGCAGCGGCATCCGCCACGGCCGGTGCCGGACGAACATACTGAAATACCATCTCCAATTCTTTTACCAGACGTTTTAGATAACCCTTCTTCCAAGGGAGCTTTAACGTCTTGCCCAATTGTTGGACGGAAACCTCTCCCGGGAGGCCGGCTTGCAGGATCCCGCAGGCCCACCGGCATTGTTGCGGCGTCACCGGGGGCACCGGTGCGAGCGAATTATTCTCCAGGGCGAACTTCATTTCCGAAAGCAAGGCGCCGTCCGCTTCGTCCGGCAGCGCCGCCAGGATGACCTCCACCGTCCCGATCTCTTTCTGCAGAAGAACGGAGATCCGGGACCACGGGACCTGGTCCGCCGAAAGTCCAAGGACGCGGCCCGCCGCCCAGGTCTCGTCATCCATCGAGAGATCGGCCTTGATCAATCCATAGACCTGACTGACCGCCTCCGTCAGCGGAAGGTTCGTGGATCTCACTTTTTGTGAGGAGAGGACCTGGCGAGTGGCCGACAGGCTTTCCGCTGGTGGGGCGGCGCGCAGTTCTTCTTCGATGGCGGAGACGATCCTTGCGGAACGCAGATCGTCCGGTTCCGACGGTCCGTTTTCCGCAACGACCGGGCCAAGGGCCTCAATGACGGCGTCCTCCCGGATCTCCTGCAGGAAATGTTCCATATCTTCCCTGGCCTGGACTCCGGAAGGACCCCAGAGCATTTCATAGCCGTGGCGGACGTCCCCGATAGCGATGCCCAGGAATTCCTGGTAGCCGTCCTCATTCCGGAAGGACTGGTGGACCCGCTTCACGTAATCGGCCGCCCATAGCGCGAACAACACCTCCACATCCTCGCCGAGCCAGCCCTCTTCATCTTGCGCCAGCAGGCCGCGGATCGCCGGGAAATCGGGATGGGATTTGCGGAATTCGGAATCGAGGCGCTGGCGCGCGAGCGCTCTTTTTCTTCTTGGGCTTTCGGTCTCTTCCGGAACGGCGGCCGGGACGGAATCGGAAGGAACCGCCATGAACACCGGCTCCGGCAAGATCTCGCCCGCCCATCTCCGGTACTCCGCGGAATCCACCGGAAGGACCTTGGCAACGGCGTTCTCCACCGCCAGATTGAACCGGACGTCGTTGACGCCGCTATCCTTTTTAAACCAGTACAAAAGCAGCGCGATCTCTTCCTGTTTT
>JAHFFX010000026.1 GCA_023247755.1 Candidatus Omnitrophota bacterium
CTCCTTTTTCATTGGGCAGATGGGTTGAGCAAGAGGGAGACTTGCATGATAGGGTAGCTATTGGGGAATTGGGACTTGGGCGATATGATAGCGAAATTCCGGGGAATCGTCGACTGTGCCCTTTGGTTGCAACACCCAAGCCGGGCGACGATTCCCCCTACGCCCCGCCCTTCAATTTCTCCACCACCTTCACGACCTGCTCCACCTTAAAAATGAACCCGACACCGAAGAACACGGCGAGACCGCTCGCGGCCGCGAGCGCGATGCGCACGAGCTCCGGGGCGGGCACCGTTTCATTCCAGACCCACGCCATGACCGGGACCATCACCATCGCGCACGCCGCCACCTTCGCCACATAGTCTCCCAGCCGGGCGTCCAGTTGCACCTGATGGCGTTTGAGGAGCGAATACAAGAGCATAAAATTCACCGTCATCGCCAGGGAACTGGCGAGCGCGATCCCGCCGATCTGCAAATACCGCATCAGAAAGAAATTGAGGATCGCGTTGAGCATGAGGCACGCGGCGGCGGTCTTGACCGGAGTGATCGTGTCCTGCAGGGCGTAGAAAGCGGTCACCAGCACCTTGATCCCGCCGATCGCCATCAGGCCCAGCGCGTAATAACGCAGGGCCTGGGCGGTGATCCGGGTGGAATAGGGTGTGAACTCGCCGCGCTCAAAGAGCACCCGCACCAAAGGCTCCGCCAGGCACAGGAAGATCATCGCCACCGGCAGCATCACGAAGAAAACGTTCTTGAGCGAAAAGCTCAGCGTGCGGTTGAACCCTTCGGCGTTGCGGGACGCGGCCTGGCCGGAAAGGACCGGCAGGACCACCGACGCCAGGGATGAAATGAAGACCCCGTTGGGGAACTGGATCAGGCGGTCCGCGTAATAGATCGCCGAGATCCCGCCCGCCCCGACGAGACTGGGCAGGGACGCGCACAGGGTGTTGACCAGAATGCTCATTTGGTAGATCCCGGCGCCGAACAATCTTGGCACGAGGAGCCGTCCGATCTTGCCCACGGCCGGGTGGGCGAACGTGGCGGGCTTGCGCAGCGGGAACCCGGCGCGGGCCAGCGGCACCTGCTGGAAAAGGAATTGCAGAACACCCCCGATCAGCACGGCCCAGGCCAGGCCATAGACCGGCTCGGGGAGGCCCACGGACAGAAAGATCCCGGCGATGAAGGCCACGTTCAACAGGCACGGCCCGAAGGCGGCGGTCACGAACATCCGCAGGGTGTACAGGACCGCGATGCTGAACGAGGTCAGGCCAATGAAGATCAGGTACGGGAACATGAGCCGTGTCAGGTGAATGGTCAGCGCCATCTTGCCGCGCTCTTCGACGAACCCCGGCGCCATGAAGGTGACGATGAGCGGCGCGAAAACGATCCCGGCGATCGTGATCAGGGTCAGGACCCCCAGGAACACAAAAAAGAGCGTGTTGACGACCCGGGCGAACTCTTCGCGCTTCTGCGGGCCGGTGTAGCCGGCCAGCACCGGGACGACCCCGGCATTGGAGGCGCCTTCGGCGAGCATTTCCCGAAAAAGGTTGGGGATCCGAAAGGCCACGAAAAAAGCGTCCGCCACGGCGGCCGTTCCCAGGAACTTGGCCAACAGAATATCCCGAATGAAACCCAGGACCCTGGACGCCAGTGTCCCTAAAGAGACGATGGAGGTCGACTTGAGGATGGCCCGCTGGGAATCGTGGGGGTGCGAATTATCAGTTGACATGAAGGGGGGTGTTTGTTATATTACAGCCCTTTACCACAGGAGAAAGTAAAATGCCACAACGCAGAAACGCCATCAAGGCCTTAAGACAGAACCATCAACGGCATATGGCGAACCAGGATTTTCAGACGGACCTCAAGAAGACCGTCAAGCAGTTCAAAAAGCTCATCGCCGCGAAGAACAAAGAAGAGGCGAAGAAGACCCTGGGCGCCGTCCACAAGAAGATCGACAAGGCCGCCAAGCGGAACCTGCTTCATAAGAACACCGCCGCCCGCCGCAAATCCGTCTTCAGCCGCTTGCTGGTCAACCTCGGCTAGCCGATCTTCCAATAAAAAATTTGAGAATGTTCCTAACGGGGACCTGCCGCAGGCAGGTCCCCGTCGATTTTTTACGCCCGCCACGTGTCCTTCAGGCGGCGCTCAATTTCACGATCAAAAGTTCCAAAGCGCTCGCTCCGTCCAGACGGCTGCGCTTGATGTTCTCATCGGCCTGCTTGAGCGCCAACAGCCCTTTGCGGTAAACGTCCCGCGACATCGACTGGCGGGATTTCCCCCAATACCATACGATCCCCCCCATGATCTGCAAGGGATGCACCCCCTCCTTCATCAGCTCATGCAGGACCTGCAGGGCTTCGACGGACCTCCCCATCGACATCATCCGGGTAAGGTCGAAAACATTCGGCTTGGCCTCCCCGGCGCAAAGCACGACCTTGATCTTCGAGCGGAACTTCTTGATGAGCCCCTCCAGGGCGTCGGCTTGCGAACTTTCCAGCACCACCACCGCGTGGGAGAACGATCTTTCGATGAACTCTTCGATGATCTCCTCATGATGCGCGGAGAGCCGATGGGCCTCGTGGACCGCCACGAACCGCTGGGCGGCCGCCGCCGGAAGCGCCCAAAGCGCTTTTTTAAGATCATCCTCCGGAAGTTTATCGCCGAACAGGATCTCGCAATCGAGGGAAACCGCCGAGGGGGATTTGACGAAGTGCTTGCTCTTAAGATCGGTGAGGTATTGGTCCTTCTTTGCCGTATCTTCGCCGAGGAGGATGTGGATCATGGGGGGCGCCTTCCCAAAAAAAAGTGACCGGTGACCAGTCATCAGTCACAAGGAGTTTTCCCGTAACTGGTGACTTGTGACCTGGTCACGGGTCACCTTGCAAGAATTTACCAGTCCTCGATGGTCCGCTCCACCACCCGGCGGGCGAGGTCGGTGACCGCGTTCTCCACGGCCGTGGCCTCGGGCACGGCCTGCGGCCCCGTGAGGAAATACGTCGCCTCTCCGACGAAGCTCGGTTCCGTCCAGACGGCTTCCTTGGTCGCCGGGTCCCAGAGCGTCATCGAAACGATCACGTGGATGCGGTATTCCTGCACGTTGTTGTTCTCATCCTCGCGCAGGACATTGCGTTCAAAACCGGTCAACTCGCCCTTGAGGATGAGGTCCGCCTCATTTTCGTCGGCGATCTTGAGGTTCCCGTCGAACAGATACCGGTCGACGATGGCGTTGCGGACCTTGACCTCCAGGAGCGGAACATAGGAATTGTGGGTCTGCTCGGTGGAATAGGTGATCTTGTTCTTGAATGGCAGGACATGGATGGTCTGGTAGGTATCCGGCAGGACCGAATGGGTGCTGTAGCCGCAGCCCGCGGTTGCCATAAGGAAGACCACGAGGAGGGCCGAGCGAACGCTCATGGAGAGACCTTCATCTTGAGCGCTGTCGATCTTTGGGAGGCTTTCTTCGCCCAGGAAGTGTCCCGGTAATCCTTCGCGACCGTTTCGTAATAAATGCGGGCGGCCTTGAAGTTCTTCTGTTTTTCGTAGAACTTGGCGACGACGAAATTGTTCTCGGCGTCCTTTTCGCGCAGATCGCTGATCTGTTTCTGGGCGTTGGCGGAGAGTTCCGCGTCGGGATTGTTCTTGACGAACTCCTTGAACTCCTCGACGGCGGTCTGCGTCACTTTCTGGTCATACTGCGCGTTGGTCGAACGGCTGGCGTCCACGAGCGCGATCTGGTACTGGGCGGCCTTGGCCCAGTCGTTGTCCGGATAATCGTTGATCACCTTCTCGAACTCATCGCGCGCTTCCTGATAAAGCTGCTGGCCCTGCAGGTAAAGACCGATCTTGTACTGGGAGACCGCCGCGTAAGGACCGTACGGGGCGTTCTTGATCACGGTGCGAAACACTTCCACCACGTCATAGGAACCGCCCAGGATGCTGCCCCACAGCCCTTTGCCGGCGCCGTCCATCAGCTTGTTGGCGATCTTGTACTGCCGCTCGACGACCTCCGCCGAACGCTCCGAGAACGGATACCGGTCGATGACCTTCTGGTAACCTTTGTAGGCTTCGAACAGTTTTCCCTGGTCTTCCAGGCACAGCCCGGTGTAGAATTCCGCTTCGGGGGCTTCCTTGGAACGCGGATAGTATTTCACCAGCTTCTGGAATTCATCCATCGCTTTGTCGTAATCCTTGGTCTGGTAGAATTCCTGCGCGAAGGACAGCTGCTTGGCGGGGGTATCCTTGACGGAATACTTGGGATTGACCCAGCGGTTGGTCTCCGGGGTCCACATCCAGAAGGCGTGGCATTCGGTGGCAATGGCCAGCAAAGAAATCGTCGCCAGAAAAAATATTTTACGCATGGGGTTCACTTTATCATAGAAGTTTTTCTTTGTCAATCCTTCGACTCTCGCTCAGGATTGACCCTGAGCGCAGTCGAAGGGTCAATCGGAGGCTGCGCAAAACGCCGCTTTCCCCAAAACCAGAACAGCCAAAGCAAATAGTAAACGCCTACCTGCCAAGCGGATACGTTTCTGAGGTAATAATATCCTCCGGGGAGCAAACTCGCGGCGTACACCGTCTTTACCAAACCGCTCAAAAGCAGGGAAATGCAATTCGCCCAATACGCCGCCCCGGCCGGCAACAATGCGTCGAACACCAATAGCCCCACGCCCAGCGCGGTCAGCACCGACACCAGCGGAACAACGATGAGGTTGGCCAGGATGGTGACCGGCGTCACCATGAGGAAATAATACGCGATCAGCCCCAGCACTCCCCACCAGGCCGCGAGGGAGACGCTCAGCGAACGCAGAAGGAAATCGGCCACCCGGGCCAGCGCCCTGGCCGGAATCAGGGAAAACCATTCCGCGATCCCGGAGAACAGCATCATCAAGCGCGGATACAGCACGAGGATGAACAAAACGCTCGCAAAGGACAACTGGAACCCGACACTGTAAAGCTCCCGGGGATCCCATAAAAGGATCAGCCACGCCGCGAAGGCGAGCGTGTTGAGCGGATCATGCCGCCGCTCGATGAGAAATCCGAGAAAGAACACCACCCCCATGATCGTGGCGCGCACCACGGGCGCCTGTCCGCCGGTCAGCAGCGCATAGAAGATCAGGAACAAGATCGTCAGGACATATTGCGTCCGGCGGGGACAGCGCAGCACCTTGAGCGTCAGGAAGACCAGAAAAGCGACGATCCCCACATTGAAACCACTCACCGCCAGAATATGGGCCGTTCCCGTAACCACAAAGAGATCCTTGATCTCTCGCGCAATATCATACCGTTCCCCCAGAAGCAAGGCTTTCATCAGGCCCGCCTCCTGCGGGTCCAGATATTTTGAGAAGACCTTGCCCCAGTTTTCCCGCAGCCGGGCTATTTCCCGGAGAACGCGACGTCGCTCATCCAGACCAAGTTCTTGCACGCTGCCTTTTTTACCGACGCTGAGGATGAACCCTATGCCCTTCCCTTGCAAATATCGCTCGTAGGAGAACCTTCCGGTCGGGTCGAACTCGAACGGCCGGTGCAGTGTGCCGGTCAAACGCAACCGGTCGGCCTCGCTCACCGCGCACCGGCTAAAAACATTAACGAGCAGTTTCCCGGAACAGGAACGCATACCCAAGACATCGCACCTCTCCAGCTCCAGGATGAAAGAAACCTTCGCGCCGCGGCCCCGGGAACTTTGGCGCACCTCCCCGGCAACGACCCCTTCCACGGTCATGGTCCGGGCGCGAGTTCCCCAGATCTTGCGGCTGATGTGATCCGGAGGGACCGCTTTGCTGAAAGCCGCATAAAGAAGCGAACCGCAGACCAGGAGCGTGCCGACCAACCAAAGCGGAACGCGTTTTCCCCACAGAAGCAATAATCCCGCCACAATCCCGAGTGCGCCGGCAAATCCGGCGAGGATCGCGGAGAACGGCCAACCGAACAATGACCGGACGGGGGCCGCCGGCAGCGGGACCTCGGCCAGCAGGATGCCGGCGGCCCAGAACACCACGATCCAACAGAAGGGCTGACGTCGAAAGATCATTCTATCGATCCCTGAAGATTTTAAAGACAAGACCCGTAAATAACACTTGTTGCTTCCGGCAATTTGTACTATATTTAAATCAACGCAGTTCTCGCCAATATGATCTATGATCTCTGAAGAACAACCACGCAACCTTGAAAAACCGATGTGTTCAGCGTATTCGATCTTACTGTTTTTGACATTCCTTATCTCGGGAGCTTTGCCCCCGCCGGCGTGGGCGGCACAAAAAGACCCTGCCCAGAAGTTCCCTAAAAATCCGCTGACCGAAACGGTCACGTTCCTTTCTAGGAACCTCACCATCGACCGGATCTACAAATCCATGCAGGGCCCCTCCGACTCGCAAAGCGTCACGCTCACCAATGACAATCCACCGGAACTCCTGTGGATCACCAGTTACCGCGTGGAAGTGATGGAGCCCGACGGCCAGACACCCGCCCTGCAGGAATTCATGTGTCACAACAACCTGGACTTCAATTCCGGCCAGCATTCACAGATGATGGGCTGGTCCCATTTGGCCACCGGCAGGATGTTCACCCTCTCCCAGGGGCAGTTCTCCATCGATCTCCCGGAAGGGTTCGGCATTCCGGTCATGTCCAACGAGAACTTCTCGCTCTCCAACCAGGTCCTCAATCACAACATCAAGAATATCAATACCCAGGTCCGCAACAAGGTCACTTTCGACTTCATCCGCGACAAGAATCTCGTCCAGCCCCTCAAGCCGCTTTTCCCCACCAACGGTTTCGTCATGGCGCTTCTGGAAGGCAAGGACGGCTTCTTCGGCCTGGACCAACCCGACGAGGTCCAGAAACAGGCCACCTGCCTCCCCGGAGCGCACGCGCCCGGGATCAAATCCGCCTTTTTCAACGACCAGTTCGGCCGCAAGTTCAGCGGCCACTGGGTCGTCAAATTGGGAAAGACGGAACAAAAGACCCTGGTGACCAAATGGCTGCGGATCCCTTACGACACCACCGTGCATTTCATCGCGGTCCACGTTCACCCCTTCTGCGAGTCGCTGGAGCTTAGGGACATCACCACCGGAAAGACCGTCTTTAAAAGCACCATGAAAGGGCCCCCGAAGGGCGTGGGTCTTGAAAAAGTCGATTATCTTTCTAACACCGAGGGCATTCCGGTCTACAAGGACCACGAGTACGAAATGATCAGCAACTACAACAACACCTCCGGGGTCGAACAGGACGCCATGGCGACCTTTTTCCTCTATCTTTATGATAAGGAATTCAAGAACCCGGCGTTCGCCAACGCCGCCACCGCCCAGACCTACATGTCTCCCGCCCGATGAGATGTTTTTTTCGGCCCGCCGCAAGATGTAAATTCTTCAAGGTCATCCTCGTCCAGGCGCTTCTTATAACGTCGGCAGTGCCGCTTTCCCTGGCAGCGATGGGAACCCCTCCCAAAACCGATGCCTCCCGGACGGCAGAATTCCTTTCCCCCGTTTACCGGATCGATCGCATTTACAAATCGATGGAAGGGCCGAGCGAAATCCAATCCATCCAGCTTCTTAAGACCGAAGTTCCGGAGCTTTTATGGATCACAGGTTACCGGGTTGAGATCGTCGAAACTGACGGACAAACCCCCGCACCCCGTGAATTCATGTGCCACAACAACCTGGACATCAATCCCCAGAGCCACGGAAAGATCTTCGGTTGGCAAAAACGGGGCAACCCGCGGCTCTTCACCCTGTCCCAAGGCCAATTCGCGGTCGCATTCCCGAAAGGCTTCGGGGTTCCGGTCATGTCCGATGAATCCTTCAAACTGGCCACACAAGTTCTTAATCACAATTTTCCACACATCAACCGCCAAATCCGCCACAAAATCTCCATCGATTTCATCCGGGACCGGGACCTCACCCGACCCATGGTGCCGTTGTATCAAACCGCCGCCTCGGTCAAGGCCCTGCTGGAAGGCAAGGACGGTTACTGGGGAGTGGACATTCCCAGTGAAGTCCAGAAACAGGCTTCCTGTCTTCCCGGGGAACACGCCCCCCAAGCCGGATCCCGCAGCCTTTTTGAGGATGCGTACGGCCGCAAATTCACCGGTCATTGGGTCGTGCAACCCGGGCGCGAGGAACGGCGGACCCTCATCACCAACTATCTGGAGATCCCGTTCGATACGACGGTGCATTTCATCGCGGTCCACGTGCATCCTTTTTCTGTATCCACCGAACTGCGGGACCTGACGACCGGCAAAACGATCTTCAAAGCCAAGGCCCAAGCGCCCCGCAAAGGCATTGGCCTCGAACACGTGGATTATTATTCGAGTGCGGTGGGCATCCCTGTTTTCAAGGATCACGACTACGAGATCATCAGCCGTTACAACAATACGAGCGGCGTCAATCAGGATGCCATGGTGAGCGTGTTCCTGTATCTGGAAGATAAAGAATTTCATAAGCCGTTGTTCACGGCGAACTCCCGCTGACCCCGATCTCCAGGTAAGAGGACAGCTTCTCCCAGCCGTGCCGCCCCCTCCCCAGCAGAGCGCGGATCTCTTCCATGTTTTTAAAACCGCCGCGCGCCTCGCGCAGCGCGATGATCCGCCGGGCACCGGCAGGCCCGATCCCCGGCAGATCCTCCAGTTGCCGGGCCGTCGCCGAATTGAGATCGACCCGTCGAACATAGCGCTCCTCCCGCAGGCCGGTAAGCGATTCCCGCCATTGCGGGTGCCGCGCAAAGACGTATTCCAAGGCGGCTCCCGTGCAAAGCACAAAGACCAGAAAAACCAGCGTCAGCCGTTCTTCTCGGGTGAGGGGGAATCGGTTGAAAAAAGAAGATCTCATAGTGAGGGTCACCGGACACACGTCACCAGTCACCATACAATGCGTTGGCCTGTAGCGCGTGAAACTGCTCAATGGATCAAGCTATAGTCCATTTCAACTTGCTGTGACGTGTGACTGGTGTCTGGTGACCTTACAGGATTACCCGAAGCGCGAATGGGGGACTTCCGGGTGCGGGGTTGATACGGGGTAGGATTTGGAACCTTTCGGGGGCCGCCCCGCCCCAAGGCGGGGCGGCCCCCCGCAAAACTCAGCCAACAACCACGTTCACGAGCTTGTTGGGAACCACAATAAATTTACGGACTTGCTTGCCGTCAATATGCGCACGGATCTTCTCATCGGCGAGCACCAGCGGCCTTAACGCTTCTTCCGTCAGATCAGGCTTCACCGACACCTTACTGCGTAATTTTCCATTGATCTGCACAACGATCTCAATAATATCTTTTTTCAGCGCGCTTTCTTCGTACACCGGCCAAGCGGCCTTTGAAATGCTCTCTTGATGGCCCATCTTTTCCCAGAGTTCTTCCGCCATATGGGGAACGAAAGGCGCCAGCAAAAGCACCAGTGTTTCGAACGCCTTGTTTAACATCGGTTGTTTAACAGGCGAGTTCCCCTCGGCATACGGAAATTTATCGATAGCATTAAGAAACACCATAACGTGGCTGATCGCCGTATTGAACTTGTATCCCATCTCAAAGGCCTGGGTGACCAGCTTGATGGCCTTATTCCGTTCGAATTCCAGCTCTTTATTGTCGCTATCCGCCAGATCGATCTGTGGATCTCGGATGGCGGGGTCATAGCGATCCTCGATCATGGAAAAAACGCGGTTGAGGAACTTCCACGACCCTTCCATCGCCGAATCGTTCCATTCCAACTGGTCCTCGGGCGGCGCGGCAAATAGAATGAAGAGCCGCAGCGTGTCGGCGCCGAAACGTTCGATGACCGAGTCCGGGTCGACCGTGTTGCCGCGGGATTTCGACATGACCTCGCCGTCCTTGAGGACCATCCCCTGCGTGAGCAGCCGGTTGAACGGTTCTTCGCAATTCACCAGACCGATATCCTTGAAGAATTTCGTGAAGAACCGGGAATACAGCAGATGCAGGATCGCGTGCTCGATGCCGCCGATGTACTGATCGACGGTCATCCAGTAGGCGGCTTCTTTTTTATCGAAGATCTCGCGGTCATTATTCGCCGAACAGAACCGCAGGAAATACCACGAGGAATCGAAGAACGTCGCCATGGTGTCGGTTTCGCGCCGGGCGGCAGCCCCGCACTTGGGGCAGCGGACGTTGACGAACTCCTTGACCTTCGCTAAGGGGCTGCCGCCCTCGCCGGTGATCGCAACGTTCTGCGGCAGTTCCACCGGAAGGTCCTTTTCCGGCACCGGGACCACGCCGCACTTCCCGCAATAGATCATCGGGATCGGCGTGCCCCAATAGCGCTGGCGCGATATCAGCCAGTCGCGCAGCCGCCAGTGGACGGTGGTCTTCCCCAGGCCTTCCTTCTCCATCCAAAACGCGATCTTTTCCTTACCTTCTTCATTGGAAAGGCCATCGAATTGCTTCGAATTGACCTGTTGACCCGCTCCCTCGTACGCCGCCTTCATCTGCTCGACGGTCAGGCCGGGATTCTGGGGGTCCGCGATCACGATGCGCAGGGAAAGCCCGTGCTCCTTCGCGAAAAGAAAATCGCGCTGATCATGCGTGGGCACGGCCATGATGGCACCGGTCCCGTATCCCATCAGAACATAATTAGCGATCCAGATGGGGATCTCTTCATTATTGACGGGGTTAACGGCATACGCTCCGGAGAACACGCCCTCCTTCCCGCTCAAGCGCACGCTCTTGGGTTGATTGGCGGTCTGCTCGACGAACTGGGCGACCGCGCGCTCCTGTGCCGTTCCCGCGGCGAGCTTCTGGACCAACGGATGTTCGGGGGCCAGCACCACATACGTCGCCCCGAAGATCGTGTCCGGCCGCGTCGTGAAGACCGAAAGCTTCTCCCCCTATTTCTTGATCTTAAAGAAGATCTCAACACCCAGACTTTTCCCGATCCAGTTCTCCTGCATCGCCACGACCCGGCTGGGCCAGTTGGACAATTGCTTAAGGTCCTCGAGGAGGGCCTCGCTGTAATGCGTGATCTTCAAATACCACTGTTCCAGGTCTTTCTGCTCAACTTTGGATTTACAGCGCCAGCATTCGCCCTGGATGACCTCCTCATTGGCCAGCGTTGTCTGACAGCTCGGGCACCAGTTGACCGGCGAGGCCCGGCGATAAGCCAGCCCCTTCTCGAACATCTTCAAAAAGATCCACTGGTTCCACTTGTAGTATTCCTTATCGCAGGTGGACAACTCCCGGTCCCAGTCGTAGGAAAAACCCATCTTCTGCAGCTCTTCGCGCATCTGGTCGATGCAGCGGTAGGTCCACTGCCCCGGATCGGTCTGGTTCTTGATGGCGGCATTCTCGGCGGGCTGGCCGAAGGCGTCGAACCCGATGGGGTGAAGCACGTTCAGTCCCTGCATCATCTTGAATCGCGCAATGACATCGGCAATCGTGTAGTTGCGCACATGCCCCATATGGATCTTCCCGGAAGGATAGGGGAACATCTCCAGGACATAGTATTTCCGCTTATCGGGGTCCGCTTCGACCTTGAAGGTCTTGCGCTCGCGCCAATACTTCTGCCACTTGTCCTCGATGCGTTTGATCTCGGGGGTTGTATAAGGCATAAGAAAGTCACCCGTCACCAGTCACAAGTCACCATACATTTTCTGGTGACCGGTGACCTGGTGACTGGTGACCCTGTGGTTACCAATAAAAAAGGGATCATATGGCCTGCATATAATCCCCTCTTTTGTACTGCAATTTGTACGAAAAAGCAAAAGCTATTTTAGCGCGAGAGCCGCATCCTTCTTCGCCACCGCGACCTGGCCGTGCTTGACGGTCACTGTGGAATAATTGGATTCGGCCTTGAAATAATCCATGCCCCGCTCGATGAACTGCTCATCGACCTTTTTGGGCGCAAAGAATTTGCGGCAAAGCTCCTTGGCCTTTTCGACCGAGAAACATTTGCAGCAATAGACATCGATGGAAATATAGTTCTTGGGGGTCAGCGTGTGGATAACGATGGAGCTCTCGATCAGGGGCGCCCAGCCGGAGAGACCGGCTTTGTCCGGGAACCGGGTCGCATCCGATCGGAAGATGCTCGGCGGAGACTGCTTTTCCATCCCTAAGGCCGTGACAATGTCGTCGAGGAATTGATAGCACAGGCCAAGATCGTCACAGACGCCTTCTTTACAACCGTAAAGATCCAACAACAATTGATAACCGAAGACCTGCTGTTTCCCGGCTGCTGCGGTTGTAGCTTTGATCGTAGTCCTCCTTGTTAATTGCGCTCTAAAACGGCGCGCAAACCGCAAAAATTTTCCTGCACGATAAAAATAATAACAAGTTTCATAATTATATACAAGAAAATTTTTTAAATTTCCGGATTTTTTTCCGTTAGCGGCTTGCCAGAACATCGGTTTTTCATTCTTGATCTCGAACCGTCGAACTTTCAATGCGCTTGCAAATCTTTAAAAATTAACTTAAGATGACTTGGGGTTTGAACATACCGGAAGATTGCCATGAACATCACCGTCAACGGCCGGCCGAGGACCATCCCTGGCCCGGCCAGCTTAAAGCTCCTGATCGAGCAGATCTGCCGGGACCGGCGCCACGTCATCGCCGAGGTCAACGGGAACGTCGTCAGAACCCCCCAGTGGGAAACCCGAATCCTTCAGAACGGCGATACCATTGAGCTTGTGCAATTCGTGGGTGGAGGTTAAGAAGGAACGATCGCCATGTCCATCATGCAAACAATCCAATCCGCGCAACCCGCCCTTGAGAACGATCCCCTGCGGATCGCTGACCGGCAGTTCACCAGCCGTTTTCTTCTGGGGACTGGAAAATTCAAGAACAAAAAGGACCTCAGCGCCGCCATCGCGGCTTCGAGAACGCAGATCGTGACCGTGGCCCTGCGCCGCATCGACCTGGAGCGGCACGAGGAGAACATCCTCGAATACATTCCCAAGGATGTGACCCTCCTCGTCAACACGTCGGGCGCGCGCAACGCCCAGGAAGCCGTTCGACTGGCAAGACTGGGACGCGAATCCGGATGCGGCAACTGGGTGAAGGTCGAGGTCATCAACGACAGCAAATATCTCCTGCCGGACAACGCACAGACCGTCAAGGCCACCGAGATCCTGGCCGCGGAAGGATTTGTCGTTCTTCCCTATATGTATCCGGAATTGTACACCGCCCGGGCGCTTGAAAAGGCCGGTGCCGCCGCCGTCATGCCTTTGGGTTCCCTCATCGGCAGCCGGCAGGGCTTAAGGACCCGGGAATTCATCAACATCCTGATCAACGAGATCGATGTTCCCATCATCGTTGATGCCGGATTGGGAGCGCCTTCACAAGCGACGGAGGCGATGGAACTGGGGGCCGCCGCGGTGCTCGTCAATACCGCGATCGCCAACGCCGCCCACCCCGCCACCTTGGCCAAGGCCTTTGCGCTCGCGGTGGAAGCCGGCCGCCTCGCGTATATGAGCAGCCCGGCGGCCGCCTCGGATTCAGCCAACGCCTCATCGCCGTTAACCGGATTTCTTTACGAACAATGATCCTTTTCTCGCAGATCAAGGACATTCTCTCCGACCGCCGGCGGGAAACGACCGAAAGCCTGGCGCGGGAAGCCCAGGCGCTCACCGAACAGTATTTCGGCCGGACGATCTCCCTGTACGCGCCGATCTACATTTCCAATTATTGCAGCAGCTGGTGCACCTACTGCGGGTTCCACAGCCATAACCGCATCCAGCGATTCAAGCTGACGGCGGAAGAAATGCGGCGGGAAATGTCGTTCCTCGCCGGCGAAGGCATCGAGAACGCCCTCATCCTGACGGGAGAATCCTATAACCTCACCCCTCCTTCCTACCTCAAGGAGGCCGTCGGCATCGCGCGGGAATTCTTCCCCAGCGTGAGCCTGGAAGTCCATCCCATGACCACCGCGGAATACCGGGATCTTTTTGAGGAAGGCGTGGACGGGATCACCGTTTATCAGGAAACGTACGACCGTAAGCGCTACGCGCAAGTCCACCTTACGGGGACCAAAGCGGATTATGATTTCCGTTACGGCACTCCCGAGCGGGCGGCGCAAGGCGGGGTTCGTTCGATCGCGATGGGAATTCTTTTGGGACTAAGCGAGGTCGCGCAGGACCTGACCGCGCTTTACGCGCACCTGCGCTCGATGGAGAAACGTTTTCCCGGCGTGGAATACAGCGTGTCGTTCCCGCGGCTGAAACCCATCAAAGGAAAGGATTTCGCATCTTGTCCCGTCGATGATGTGACCTTCCTGAAGATCATCTGCCTGACCCGCCTTCTGTTCCCGCGCGTGGGGATCAATCTGTCCACCCGGGAAGGGATGCGCCTGCGGGACAACTGTCTGGGGCTGGGAGTAACACGCATGTCGGCCGGTTCCAACACCTCGGTGGGCGGCTACACCCTAAGATCCCCCGAAGAACAGGACCCCCAGTTCGACGTGGAAGATCGCCGCCGGGTCGCCGAGATCGTGGAAAAACTGAAAGCGCGCAATTTCGATCCCGTGCTGACCGATTGGCGCCGGATCCCCAACGGAGTGACGCTGCCATGAACGATCCTTCTTTGGACCCTAAGAAATACCAAGCCCCTCAGGACGGGAAAATCGATCTACAGCGCATCAAGACGGTGTTCGGCGGGGATTTCAGCCGGTTCTACGAAGAGCACCATGACCTTATTTGGCTGCTGTCGGGTTTTCTGATCCTGATCCTCACCATGTTCTGCTGGCGTCCCTGGATGGATAAGCAACATCAGATCCACGGTATACTTTCTACGCTCAACAGCACCCGTATGCTGGAGCTGAAATTGGAAAACACCAACGGGTTCAAGCTCTTCATCATCAGTGGCACCAAGATCGTTCCCGTCAAGCATGACTCCCTCAGCAAGACCTTCAAGATCAACTGGAATAAAGCCAAGGTCTTGAGCAATGACAGCTACGCGTTCCAACTATACCTGCCTAACTCCTTCTATAAGGACAAGGTCTTTTCACTGGAAGAACTGCAACCCATGCTCAACACCAAGTCGGACCAGCCCCAACTGATCCTGACTGCCAGCGGCATCCAATTATTCCTCCAGGTGCTGGACCAGAAGGACGATCAGATCCTCTGCCTCATTTCCTACAATGTCCTCGAAGAGCAGGGAGTTTTCAGGAATTAGTTCCCGCCCCAATGTCCTGAAAACCAGAGATCCGGACGATCAAAACCTCACGACCCGATCCGAAAGATCACATACTTGTCGTTCTTCCAAACTTCGTGTATCTTGACGCCCTGACGGCCGATCTCGTTACTGATCTCTTCATTGCCTGGATCATAGACCAGAGACAGTTCCTTGGTCTGCTCGCTGAACGGCGTATCCGATCGATAGTAATCAATCATCTTCAGGTCCGGCGTCCAGCGGCTGAACACGAACCATTTGATGTCGTAATCACGGATGCGTTGCGCGATCGAACGCGGGTCTCCGGGGACCGCATAGGCCGCGACCGCATGAGCGGTCAACAAGCCCAGCGCCCGGGGCTTGAAGAACATGAGGCGCTCCTGGACCGGAACCTGGGTCTTGACCCACTGCAGCATTTCGGCCGTGCGCGGTTGGCCGATCGCATCATCATTGAAATCAAAATGCAGCTGAATGCTTAGCACATTATAAGCGATCAGCAGGACCAGCAGGAGCTGGAGGACCTTTCCGGCCCACCGCTGCGGGAATATCTGCCGCCATCCCCGGGCGGCCTGCAAGATGATCAGCCCGACAACCGGCAAGACATACCTTCCCCCGCCGGCAATGGGCCAGAGGACCAGGGCCAGAAAATAAAGCATCAGGAAAGAATAATCCAACTCCAGGTCTCTTCGCCGCAAACGGACGATGAGCTCCAGCAGCAGCCCCGCGGCGAAGATCAACCCCATCCAGAACACGGCCCCGCCGATACCATCCAATAGAAGGTCCATCCACCGCGTTTTCAAAGGGAACACAAAGAACAGCATGTCCGTAAAAATCGTCCGGAGGTTGGCCAGCACGGCGGTCCCCCAGGCGGAGCAAGAAAGCCGGGCTTCCTGCAAATGGAACAAAAAGGAAGACCCCGCCATCAGGGAGAACCCGCTGCAGACCGCGAGAACCCCGAAGACCAGGAAGAATTCCTTCCGGCGTTTCGGCAGAACGCCCGGAGTGAGGAGTAACGCCACAAAAAGGATCGCCCCGGACCACCGCAGCAAAAGCCCCCACGCCGCAAAGGCCAGGCCCATCCAGAACCAGCGGCGCGCGCCGGGCGCAGCCGGTGGGCCCTCGCGCCAGCGCAGAAAGCAAGCGATCGCCGCGGTCGAAACCGCCGTAAAGGGGACGTCCGTCAAGATATTCTGTTTGAAAATAAAAATAAAAGGAGAGGAAAAAAGAAAGGCCGCGATCAGAAGATTTTCCCGACCGGATTCAAACCGCCGGGCAAGAGCCGTGATCGCCCAGACATAGAGGACCCAGAAAATGATATTATGGATCTTAAGCGCGGCAAGATCCCCTCCGCTCAACAACAGCGGGGTAAGCATGAGCGGGAATCCGACCGGGCTCGCGAGCCCCCGATCGAGCATGATACCGTCGGAGTAAGGCTTTCCCTGCAGGATGTTCTGCGCATGGTGCAGATACTGGGCAAAATCATCACCCCAGTTGTGCCCGTTATACAGCGTCGGGACATTGACCGCCAGGAATATCAGGACAAGGCCCCACCAGAGCCCGCGGGCCTGCGGGCCGCCCGTCCTTTGAGAACTCGAACTTTGCGCATCGGAAAGCATGACGGCAGAACCCCATACTTCGCTCTCGTTATTGAAAATTCTGGCTCATTGGATCGTCGCGCAACGCCCGCATCATGACCCAGTCTTCCTGGGTCAGCACATTGAGGTTAAGCTCGTAGGCCCGCGCGAAGAATTTTCTGGCCGCGCGCAAGCCGGCGTATTCCTTTCGGAAAAAGGATCTTTTGAAATGGGCGTCGGCCAAGAGCTTGTACGCAATCGCGTCGTCCCCAACCTGGGTCAGGATCAATTGCGCATAGGCGATCACGTCTCCGTACTGTTCCAGCGCCATATGCGCAATGGCGAGCCCCAGATAAACTTCCGTGAGGGAAGGCCGGGGCAGTCCGGAGGACACTTGCGGGAACTCGGATGGATGCATGGCCAGGATCTTGCGGCAGATGTCGATGACCTCCTGGTGATGCCCCAGCCTCGCCTGGGCAAGGGCCATTTTATAATGAAGGCCGGCGTCGAGCGGCGTCAAGAACGACACTCGCGACAATTTCTTAAGACAACCCGCGTAATTCCCCTGGTCGAACTCGTTGAGGGCGGTTTGCACGTTCCAGAAGAAAAAGCCCCAGAACACGAGCAGCACCAACCCGGAAAACAAGAGCAGGTCCCAGATCATCGAATGCTTCTTTCGGGACAACCCTCGCCGCAGAACATAGGTTTCCTGTTCTTTCCCTTTCCGCTTGAATATGTCCATGCCGCCCCTTTCTGAAGATCTTAATTGAAATCTTCCGGCTCTTCATAAGAACTTCAAACCCAAAAGGCATAAAGTCCGGCCCTGATCATCCGAAATAAGCTCCATCACGAGCTGGACACCCGGCGCCAGGTTCATGACGCTGGCGGCGCCGATCTTCCGGTCCAGGACAAAAGTGAAATCATAGAGCATGCCGGAGGCCTTCCATTGAAGGACCGGGAAACGGACCGCGAATTCCCCCTCCGACGGTCTTTTGACCGGAATGACCTGATCCCAGTCGATGTGCAGATCTTTGGGCAAAGTGCCTCCGGAGAGCGCCATCACCCGGCCGCCCGTAACGACCAACGCCCGAAATCCGTCCGGATAGCGCGTCGACCAGTCGGTCCTTTGTTCTTCCGAGATCGATCCGTTCAACTGGGCAAGGACCGGGTCCCGCCGGTTCCTATCCCCGAAATAAAAGATCAAAAAGGCGGCGACCGGGATCAGGATCAAGAGGATCATCTCGATCCGATACTTGAGAAAGAACGGTTCTGCGAGTTCCATGCGTTCTTCCCACAAAATAGCGGACTGCCGCTTCTTCTTAAGGCGGCTCAAATGTCGCTCGCGCTTATGCTTCTTGCTGCCCATGATATAGCCCGGGTTTGAAGAGCCGGCGTTTCAACCGCATGAACATCCATACGGTGACCGCAATGTACACCGACACCAATGCGCCGGCCCAGGGATGCTGGCCAAAATACCACCCTCCCTTGTCCCAACGTTCGAACAGGCTCTCTCCCACCGCGACCCAGAGGAATTGTCGAATAAATATGCGGATCGGGGAGCCCAACAACACCGCCATAAAATAGGTCCGAAAGGGGATATTGGTCAGCCCCGCCGCAAGGTCCATGAAACGGTAAGGGACCAGAAGCACAACCCGCAGCAGGAAAAGTTCTATAAAACCCAGGTGCGCCAGTCGTTCATCCAGGCGATGGAACCGCCCGGGAAGTTTATCTGCGACGAAGTCCCTTCCCAGCAAGCGGCTCAGATGAAAAAGGATCACGGCATTGAGAGACTCCGCGATCCAAATGAGCAAGGTGCTCAAATAGGTCCCGAAAACATAGGCCGCCGCTATCCGTAGAAAATCCTTGGGCAGCCATAAACAAAAAGTAAGCGCCACATACAGGACAACGAACGCCACCCCCGCAAAGGCCGGGGGGAATTGACCGAAATAGGCGCGGACGTCCTCCACATTGGAATGGCCCCGGGTCCCCCAAAAAGCACAGACCCCGATGAGCGCAAAAAAGATGGAAAACCTTACGGCGCGGTTTTGCGACCAAGAAGTCTTCATGGGCGGCACCATAAGGGCCATGCCCCGACCTGCGGTCGGGGCATGGCCCTTATGCCTACATACCTTTTTTAAAGTAAACCGTATTAGCCTCGGTATTCAGCGAACAGATCCGTGCTCAGATACCGCTCTCCGGTGCTGGGAATGATGGCCACGATGAGCTTGCCTTTGTTTTCCGGACGTTTCGCGACCTGCAGGGCCGCGGTCACCGCCGCTCCCGAAGAAATACCGCAAAGGATCCCTTCTTCGCGGATCAGGCGCTTGGCCATGGCAAAGGATTCGTCATTGTCGACCTGGATGATCTCATCGATGATCTTGGTGTTGAGGATGCTGGGAACAAAACCCGCGCCGATCCCCTGGATCTTGTGCGGCCCCGGTTTTCCTCCGGAGAGGACCGGAGAACCTTTGGGCTCGATGGC
>JAHFFX010000001.1 GCA_023247755.1 Candidatus Omnitrophota bacterium
GACGGTCGGGATCGACCCCCATGATGTCGTTTATGAGGCTCGCGCCTTCATCGAGCGCCCGGCGGGCCACCTCGGATTTATAGGTATCGACCGAAATGAGGACCCGTGTATGCTTCTTGATGAGTTTGAGCGTGGGCAAGATTCGGCGAAGCTCCTCTGCGGCTGATATCTTTTGCGCCCCGGGGCGGGTCGATTCCCCCCCCACATCCAAGATGTCCGCGCCTTCTCTAATAAGCTCCCGTGCGCGATCAAGGTTCGCGCCGGGGTCATTCATGCCTCCGGCAAGGCAACCGTCCTGACTGAAGGAATCCGGGGTCAAGTTAAGGATCGCCATGATCCTGGTCTTTTGCCCGAGAGTTATCTTGTGGGTGCGGGCGCGCAGGACATATCCGGTTCTGAGAGGGTCTTTGAGGGTATTCACTAAACGAGGGCTGAATTGGAGGTTGCAGCTATGGGGAAACCGGCATCGGAGGTTATGATATGTGGGCCTGTAATCCTGCCGGCAGGTTCAGAAGGACTCGGGCTTCTTCGATGTCGATGGTTTCTTTCTCAAGAAGTTTTTTGGCCAAGGCCTCCAGTTTTTCACGGTTTTCCATGAGCATTTTTTTGGCCCGCTGGTAACTTTGTTCGATAATGCGCTTCGTCTCTTCATCGATGAGGCGGGCGGTCTCTTCGCTGTAATCTTTTTGTTCCATCATGTCGCGTCCCAGGAACACCTGGTGATGATGATGGCCGAGCGTCATGGGACCGAGCCGGTCGCTCATGCCGTAAACGCAGATCATCTTGCGGGCGATGCCGGTGGCGGTCTGAAAATCGCTCATGGCCCCGGTGGTCACGTCCTGCAGGCAGATCTCTTCGGCGGCGCGTCCTCCTAGGGTGACGACCAGTCCCCCCAGCAATTCTCTTTTGGAAGAGTAATGCCGGTCTTCCATGGGCGGGGTCAAGGTGTATCCGCCGGCCATGCCCCGCGGGATGATGGAAACCTTGGTGAAGGTATCCACTTCTTCCATCAGCATGGACAACAGCGCGTGTCCCGCTTCATGGTACGCGGTGATCTCCCTTTCTTTCTGGGAAATGTTGCGGTTCTTCTTTTCCGGCCCCATGATGACGCGCTCAATGGCCGCCTCCATCTCTTCCTGGCCGACCGCGTCTTTGGTCTTGCGGGCGGCGAGCAGGGCCGCTTCGTTGCAGACGTTGGCGAGGTCCGCCCCGGAGAAATAGACCGTCTGCCGGGCGATCTTCTTGAGGTCCACGTTGTCGGCAAGTTTGATCTTCTTGGTATGCACGCGCAGAATGGCTTCCCTTCCCATGAGGTCCGGAAGGCTCACCACGATCTGCCGGTCGAAACGTCCGGGGCGCAAAAGCGCGGGGTCCAGTGTGTCGGGCCGGTTGGTGGCGGCAACGACGATGATGCCGTATTGCGTGTCGAACCCGTCCATCTCCACCAGCAGCGCGTTGAGGGTCTGCTCCCGTTCATCGTGCCCGCCGCCGATGCCGGAAAAACGCAGACGACCCACCGCGTCTATCTCATCGATGAAGATGATGCAGCCTTTGCCGGAGGCGCGGGCTGCCTTGCGGGCCTGTTCGAAGAGATCGCGCACCCGGGAAGCCCCCACGCCGACGAACATTTCCACGAAATCGGAACCGCTCAGGGAGAAGAACGGAACGTCCGCTTCCCCGGCAACGGCCTTGGCGAGCAAGGTCTTCCCGGTCCCGGGAGGCCCGATCAGCAGGACGCCTTTGGGGATCTTTCCCCCGAGGCGCTGGAATTTCTTCGGTTCCTTGAGGAATTCGATGACCTCCTGCAGTTCTTCCTGCGCTTCATCGACCCCAGCGACATCATTGAAGGTCACGGTGAGGGTCTTGTTGTTCATTTTGGCGCGGGATTTGCCGAACGACCAGATGCGGTTTCCCACCTGGTTGCCCCGGTAGGAAGCGAACCAGATCACGAGGAGAAAAAGAATGACCGGCATGAACGAAAAGAAGACATTGCTCCAGAACGTTTTGAGGGGAACCACTTCGAAGACGGGCACGTTGTCGCGGACGAGGTCCAAGAGTTTATCGTCCTTTTCCGGTACGTGGACGGTGAATTTGGACCCATCGCGCAATTTTCCCTGAAAGAGATTCTCCGTCTGGGTGAGCTCTTGGATCTCTCCGGTATTCTTATTGTTCTGCAGTAGGGCATAGAATTCGCTGTACTTGAGCTCGCGCAGGGAACCCGGCGGGTTCAGCGTGGGCTGACTGGAAATGATCATGAGAATGAAGATCACCGAAAGCCAGATCAACCAGTTGTTGTTGGAGGGTTGCTGGTTCCGAGCGGGGATCTTCCCGGCGAATTTCCGGTTCAGTTTTGGTTTGGGTTTTTCCATATAGTTATTCTAACTAAAATGTGGATAGATTATATCGTATCCGGAAATTTAATCAAGCGCTATCGTTTGCGTTCCAATGTCAAAGTTTTTAATGTTCTGCTGATCCGCAGGGACTGCGGCAGAAGGCAACGGCCGGTCGCGTTCGGGGAGATCAAAAGCCCTTCAATGGCGAGGATGTGGTCCAGGTCCAATCGCCGGGTCGACCCTGGAGATCTTCGAGGGCCAGTCGGATCACCATGCGGCGCAGCGCCGGATGCAGCGAACGGAGAACATCCGTCTTCAATAAGATCTGTTTGGGTTTCGCTGCGATCCGGCATTGCGTAAGCGCCTTCTCCCCCGCTTCTTGCAGGAATTCATAATCCGCAGCACTCGTCTGGGCCAGGCGGGACAATAAAGGTTTGACGTCCTTTCCGCAGAGACGCGTAAGATACGGCAATGCTTTAAGGCGGACCTTGTTGCGGAAGAATTCAAGGTCCCGGTTGGAAAGATCTTGCCGGTAAGGGATTCGCTCCTTCTTGAGGAAAGAAAGTATGTCCGCTTTGGGGATCTCCAAGAGCGGCCGGACAAAGGTTGCTCCGCCGATGTTCCGCTGCGGCAGGATCCCGCGCAGGCCCATCAATCCGGTCCCCCGCAGGATCCGCATCAAGACGGTTTCCGCGAGATCATCCTGCGTGTGCGCCAGGACGATCTTGCTGCAATGCTGCTTCTTCGCCGTCTCGATAAGAAATTGCTGCCGGTATTCCCGCGCCACTTCTTCTAGGGAAGATTTGTTCTTGAGCTCTTTGACGGGAAGGTAAGCGCACGTGCAGGGGATCCCCAGCCGCCGGGCCAACCTTTCGACGAACTTCGCGTCTTGGGCGGCTTGCGCGCGAAGCCCGTGATCGAGGTGCGCGACGTGAATATACCATCCCCATTCGCTGCGCAGGATGGCCAGGATGTGCAACAGGGCCGTGGAATCCGCGCCTCCCGAGACCCCGATGAGGATCCTTTCGCCGCAAGGTAGAAGCCGGTGCTTGCGCAGATTATTGCGGACCTGGCTAAGGAGATTCATTTCTTGGATCACTCGCCGTGCAGGCCGCGTTGCTCGCGGCGCGCTTCCTGGTAGGCCTGCTGAAGGACGTCGACATAGGCCCGGTTCGGAGGGACGATGTTGAGCAGCGCATATCCCTGCCGCAGGACCTCGGCGTTGACAAAGGTTTTGTCAGAGAGGAACGCATACGCCAGGGTCGCATAATTGGGGGATTTTTTATCGTAGTCGAATTCCAGACGGATTGATTTTCCTTCCAACATCTCTTTGGTGAAGTTGTAGGCTCGTTCCTCGATGGTGATCTTCGGATCGTCCACCTTGATGGGGATGCCGTATTGGTCAAAGTCCACTTTTTTCTTGGGCGGTTTGTCCGGGGCCTTCAGCCCGATCAGCTGGATCTTTTCACCGGATTCCAGAACGAACGTATCGGCCGAGATGACCTTGGCGACCTTGACCGACTGATACCGATTCTCCGAATTCAGGAACGATTCGACCGCTTTTTCGGCGCGGGCCGCGGAACTGGTGATGCAAATTCCCAAGATTACGGATGTGAAAAACAGAAATGCCTTTGATGGGGGTTTCATATGTTTCATTTTTTGATCCTGATGTCGAGGCTGAAAGGGCCGGGGCCGATGAACATCAAACTAAAAAAGACGATACCCAATTCGATGGCGTGCGAAGCTTTGTTAAGGCCGTCCCCGCTTCCCAAATGCATCGTGGCCGCGACCCCCATCGTGATCGCCATGAACAGGCACGCCGGGCGGAAGAACAATCCGAGAATAAGGCAAATACCGCCGAAGAATTCCGAAGCCGCGGCTAGGAGGCCGAATAAGACGGGAGCAAAATGGATGCCCAGGAATTGAGTGGCGGAGCCGATCTTGGTCCACATCTCCGGGCCGCCGCTGATTTTCGGGTAGCCGTGCAGCAGGAACATGATCCCGATGCCCACCCGAAGGATCAAAAGTCCGAAGTCCTTGTATTTGGCCAGCGATTCCATGCACATAAGGCCCACCCTTTCTTGAATGCCGTTATTATACCGAAGGGACAATTCATTGGCGAGGGAAAGTTGAAATGAAGTGTTTACGGTGGGGGAAATTGGTGGCGTCCCGGTTTTTCTGAATAAACATCATGGTAGCAGGGACAGCCACTTTCTTTCCGGCCAGTCTTATAGGTTTGTTGTAGAAAGTGGCGGCGAGTGGTCTTCTTCGCCCCAATACTTTTGTGTTGTGGCTTCGAAGGACCTTTTCTCGCCAACTCCTACGAAGCTCAAACGTGAAAACATTTGAGCGAAGTAGAGTGGCGGCGATAGGATTTAAACCTATGACCTGTCGGGTATGAACCGAATGCTCTATCAGCTGAGCTACGCCGCCAAATTCGTCTTGAAGGAAATGTGAGGAAGGCGAGAGGTCTTGTTCGTTGGCCAAAAAGTTATCAGATTCTACTGAAAACCGCCGTCCAGCGCAAGGGATTTTCAGATCCTCCACTCCACCAGCTTCGAATCATTGAAGTAGAGCTTCACGGGCTTAAAGTCGTTCGCCTCTTCCTTGGAGACGGGCACGTTCATGTACGTCCAAATTTCGATACTGCTCTCGGAAAAGCCGGACTGGAAAATGTCGTTCGGTTCGCCAAAAAGCGTCCGCACCGTTGAGGGCGCGGTGCCTTTGCCGATCGTCTTTCTCTGCAGGGCCGCGATGAGATCCTCATATTGTTTCTTGCGGTCCTGGATCGCGGTCAGTTTCTTCTCCTTCTCATCGGTGGCGCATCCGGTCAAGGGCAGCAAGGAGAGCATTAGTAAGCACAAAATGATTTTTCTCATGATCAATGCCCCCCTCGTTTCAAACCACAAAGAATATGATATAGACGAGCCCCAGGATGATCAGGAGGCTCATGAAATAGAAATCGTTGAAGTACAGCGCGTCGCGAACGCGTTCGGACAGGGTATATTCGAGCTGGACGTTCTCGACCGCCACGGTCCCGCTTTTGCGGATACTGAGGACCTCGTTCTTTTTGAGGCGCAAGAACTGCTCGGCGATCTTATAAGCCTTGAGATTTCCCTCTTTTACGAGGTCCATGACCTTTTTTTCGGAAATGCCCAACAGCTGGGCGGTTTCCCGGACGGTGATGAACTGGTCAGAGGTCATTTGGCCTTCCCGGTGGCCGCCCAGGAATCGATCTGATGGCGCTCAAAGACCCAGGTGTCGCCGCTGCGGCTGGCGGGGATCTTTCCGTTGTTGGCTAATTCCAGAATGGTCGGCTGGTCGATCTCGAGGTACTTGCTGAGTTCATCGAGGTCCAGGAATTCCTCCAGCATCTGGCAGCGTCCCTGGAAAATGGCGCCCTCAACGATGTTGAGCTTGGGGGTCGAGATGTTCCCGGTAAGGACCGCCGTCGGCATGAGGACCAGCATCTTTTTGGCGATGATGTCGCCTTTGACCTTGCCGGCGATCACGATGTTCTCACCGCTGATGTGCGCTTCGACGGTGGCGGCGCTTCCGATGGTGAGCGTTCCCTTGGTCTCCATGGTCCCGTTGAAGTTCCCGTTGATCTTGAGGTTCACCGGGTCCTTGAAGGACAGGGTCCCTTGCATTTGCGCGCTGATCTCGATGACGCGTTCTTCCGGTTCCTTGATGTCTCTGCGGTTTAAGGCCATAGTCGCCTCCTTCATGAGCCCCCTTGTTGGCGGGGCGATTGTCCCGGGAACCGGGATTACCTTGATTAATGATTATTCCGAGAATATTCGAAGATCTTTTTTTCCACGGACCGCATGCCGATGAGCACGAACATTACGGTCGAGGTCACCATAATGGCCGCTGTGTAGTCCCCGCTCCCCACGGACATCCCGATGCCGGAGACGATCCACAAAGTGGCGGCGGTGGTCAATCCCACGACCTGTTTGCCGCCGCGGATGATCGCGCCCGCGCACAAGAAGCCGATCCCCGTCACGATGTTGGAAATGATGCGCGTGGGATCGACCATGGGATTGTGCTTATATATATCAGAAATATAAAATGAAGTCAACACGATGAGGCAGCTGCCCACGCCTACGAGAACGTGCGTGCGCAATCCGGCGTCCTTTTGCCGGATCTCGCGTTCGATGCCGATGAGGGCGGTCAGGAAGACCGTCAAGAATATTTTGAAAGTGCTGATCACGATATCGGAACCCAAGGTATTCTCCTTTCTGTTCGGTGGCGCTTCCCGTCAAAAATGTCTTTTGACGGCTCTGGGCAGATTTGAAGCTCTTTTCTTTCTGACCGGGGCCCGGTGGTGCAGAAGATGATGTCCCAGTCCGGCGATCATGGCGGCGTTGTCC
This sequence comes from Candidatus Omnitrophota bacterium, assembly GCA_023247755.1. GTDB lineage: Bacteria > Omnitrophota > Gorgyraeia > Zapsychrales > JAHFFX01 > JAHFFX01. The sequence goes on from JAHFFX010000001.1 coordinate 6,707, forward strand.
AGGCACAACTGCAGCGGCGGAAAATGGACATCCACCATCTCTTCCTGCGCGCGGGCCGTGAGCCCCTTTCTTAAGGCGGAATTCGCCGCCACCCCACCGCCCACCAGCAAGGTTTTGATGTTCTTCTTGCGGCATACGGTGAAACATTTGTCGATCAGAACCTGCGTCACGCTTTTTTGGAAGGCATAAGCGATCTTCTCGGTTGAGAACTCCTTCTCTTTCCGATGGGCGTTGACGTAGTAAAGCACGGCGGTCTTGATGCCGCTGAAACTGAAATCAAAGGAATCGGGAAGTTCGGCACAGGGGAATCGGATCTCGCTGTTCTCCCCTTGCTGGGCCAGCCGGTCGATGGCGGGTCCTCCCGGATAACCCAGATCAAGGATCTTGGCCACTTTGTCGAAGGCCTCCCCGGCGGCGTCATCCCTGGTCTGTCCGAGCAGCAGGCATCTGGGCCAGTGGCGCACCACAAAAAGGCTGGAATGTCCTCCCGAGACCACCAGTCCGACCGCCGGCAGGGACGGAGGATCTTCCGCGTTGTTCGTTGCATCCAGCTTCTTAAGAAAATTGGCGTAAAGATGGGCATGGATATGATCGACTTCGACCAGAGGTTTGCGGGTGGCACAGGCCAACGCCCTGGCGAAAGAAATCCCCACCAGTAAGGACCCCGCCAGGCCGGGCGAACGGGTGACGGCGATGGCGTCGATGTTCTTGAGGGAAGAATGCGATTCGTCCAGCGCTTGTTCAACGACGGAATTGATGTATTCGAGCTGCCGTCGTGAGGCGATCTCCGGAATGATCCCGCCGAATTTCCGGTGTTGCGCGAGGCTCGAAGCCACGACGTTCGAGTGGATCCATCTCCCGTCCGTGACCACGGCCGCGGAGGTCTCATCGCAGGAAGTCTCTATGCCCAGGATGTTCATAAATGTTTTATCAGCTCTTGGACGGTGATGATCCTAAAGCCCTGTTGGCGCAGCAACTTGGTCTGTTCTTTGACGATCTCAAGCGTAAGCACACGGTCGTGGCCGATCCCGACGGCGTAGCCCTTCTCCCGCGCCTCTTTGGCCAGCAATTCGAACTGTTTTTCAATGTAGCGTCGTTCGTTCTGCTTGTCAAGAAAGACGTCCCGCCGCACAAAGGGAAGTTTCACCTCCCGGGCGAGTTCCCCGCACACGGATTCGGCGGTGACATAGCTGTCCACGAAGAACAGTTTCCGGTCCCTCAAGGACTCGAAGACGATCGACATGAGCCGCCGGTCTTCCGTGGCCTTGGACCCCATGTGGTTGTTGACGCCGACGGCATGCGGAACGCTTTTAAGGGCTTTGTCCAAAAGCTCTATGACTTTGGCTTTCGGCATCGTCGTGCGGACGATGTAATCCTTGGGATATTCATCCTGGTTCCAATGGGGCTCCATGGGAAAATGGAGCATCACTTCCTTTTTTTGTTGAAAGGCGCAATTGGCGACATCGATGGAATGGGACAGGTGCGGCAGGACCGCGACCGTGACCGGCGCTTCGATCTGCGCCAGATTCTCGCAATGACTCTCGTTGTAACCCCAGTCATCGAGGATGATGGCGATCAGGGAACTCCCTGTGGAAGATTTCAGGGCGGGAGGCGTTGCGGCTGGTCTTGGGGCCGGGGTTTGTACAGAAACAGGAGGCGACGGTTCCGCCACCTGCGGTGCGATGAGTTGGGCCGTCGGTCGGGCCGGCGGGGCGGGAACCGCAACGGTCCTTTTTGTTTTTGGCGCAGCCGCTACGGTCATCCGGTGGCCGGCTGCGCCGGGCCCTTTCTTGTGGATCAGCAGGACATAGGTTTCCACCGCCACAATGAAGGTGAGGACCAGGATGAGGAGATTGCGTTGATCCCCCCTTTTTTTCTTGACGGGCATCTTTTAGTTTTAGGAGGATTTGGGAAATTGTTTGTAAACCCGAATTCCTTTGATCACATTAATGGCCGCCTGCACCTGATTGTCGTCCATCAGCTTTTTATGATTGTTGTCGTCCTGCTGTGTCTCTTCGGTTTTCTTGGTATTGTCGGATTCCTGTTTTTCCACATCGTCGAACACCTTATCGACGTCGGCTTCGGCCTCCTCCTTTTTGTCGGGCTTATGGGGAATATACTTCACCTCAACGTCGGGCGCGATGCCGATCCCGTGGATGCAAACTCCGGAAGGCGTGAAATACTTGCTGGTGGTCAGGCGCAGACCCGAGCCGTCCGGCAGAGGGATCACCGATTGAACGGACCCTTTGCCGAAAGATTTCTCACCGACGATGATGGCCCGGTGGTGGTCCTTGAGAGCTCCGGCGACGATCTCGCTGCCGGAAGCGCTGCCCTCATTGACGAGGACCGTCATGGGCCAACCGATGAACTCATTGGTGTTGTTGGTGGATTTAGAAACGGAGTTCTGGGATTCACGGCGGCCTTTCGTGGAGACGATGACCTCGCCGGCCGGAATGAAATCTTCCGCGATCTTGATGGCCACGTTCAGCAGCCCGCCCGGATTGTTCCTTAAATCCAGAATAAGACTGTCCGCTCCTTGCTCTTTGAGCTTTTTTAAGGCCTCGTGCAATTCCGTGTAGGAGTCTTCCCGGAATTCGGTGAGTCTCACGTAGCCGATATTATCGGTCAGGATCTGTGGGTCCTTGACGTCCTGAACGTGGATCACTTCGCGCGTGATGGTGAAATCATGGATCTTGTAATCGTCCTCCCGCAGGACCGTGATCCTAACATCGGTCCCCGGTGCTCCGCGCAGCTTCTTGACCGCTTCGCTCAAGGTCAGGTCCTTGGTCAATTCGTCCTCGATCTTGACGATACGGTCGCCGGCCTTGATGCCCGCTTTCCAGGCCGGGGTGTCTTCGAGCGGCGTGATGACGGTGAGGATCCCGTCCCGGATGGAGATCTCGATCCCCAGGCCTCCGAATTTTCCCTGAGTCTCGGTCTTCAGTTCCTTGTAATCGTCCGGGGTCAGGAACTGGCTGTGCGGATCGAGTCCGGCGAGCATTCCCTTGAGGGAACCGTAGATCAGGTCCTTGGGCTTCTGCTCATCCACGTACTCCGATTGAATGGTGGTGAGGGCATAGCTGAAAAGTTCGATCTGCGAGTACAGGTCCTCTTTTCCGTTGGCCTCCTCTTTGGGAGCGGCTGGCTCGTCTTTCTTCTCTTCTTTGGTTTTACTGTCCGGCTGGCACAACGCCGCGGTAATGAAAGAGAGAACAATCAAGGGAACGAGGAAAAATTGCAAGAGTCTTCTAACCATCCGTGATCCTCCTTTTGATGATGTCGCCTAATAATTTCGGATTTGCCTTGCCCTGGGTTTTTTTCATGGCCTGTCCGACCAGAAACCCCATGGCGCTGTCTTTGCCTTCTTTGATCTGAGCCACGACCTTCTGGTTCTCATTGAGGATTGCTTCTACTATCTTTTCGAGCGCTCCGGTGTCCGAGACCTGGGCCAGGCCTTTTTCGGCGATGATGGTCTGGGCGTCCTTCCCGGTATCCAGCATCATGATCAGGACATCTTTCCCGACCAGGTTGCTGACGACGCCTTGTTCGACCTTTTCAATGAGGCCGATCAGGTTCTGCGGCGGCAGCTTAAGCTCCCCGATCCCGCATTTCCGGGAGTTCATTTCCTGCTGAACGGGGCCGATGATCCAGTTGCAGATCTTTTTCCAGTCCTTGTAACTCTCCGCGCAGCGCTCGAAGAAATCCGCGATGTGCGGGTCCTGGATAAGAATATGGGCGTCGTATTCCACAAGGGAATATCTCTTAAGAAGCCGTTCGAGTTTCGCGTGCGGCATCTCCGGCATGTCCCGGCGGACCTCTTCGACGGCGTTGGGCGCGAGGCTGAACGGGACCAGGTCCGGTTCCGGGAAATAACGGTAATCGTGGGCCTCTTCCTTGCTGCGCATCGGGAAGGTCGCGGCCTTTTCATCGTTCCATAGCCGCGTTTCCTGGACGATCTTTTCTCCCGCGAGGATCATCGCCCGGTGGCGGTTCTCCTCGAACTCAAGGGCGCTCTTGACGGCCTTGAAGGAATTGAGGTTCTTGATCTCGGCCTTGACGCCGAACTCCTTTGCCCCCTTCTGTCGAACGGAGACATTGGCATCGCAGCGCAAACTGCCTTTTTCCATATCGCAGTCCGAAACATCCAGATACTGCAGGGTGAGCTTAAGGGCCGTGAGATAATCATACGCTTCCTGTGGCGTGCGCAGGTCGGGCTCGCTGACGATCTCCATCAAGGGGGTCCCGGTGCGATTATAGTCCACCAGGCTGCAATTATTGGCGCCGTCGTGAATGAGCTTGCCCGCGTCCTCCTCGAGGTGCGCCCGTTTGATGCCGATCTTCTTTTCCTGTCCTGCGGTCGAAACGACGATCGAGCCGTCATGGGCGATGGGAAGATCGTATTGTGAGATCTGATAACCCTTCGGAAGATCGGGATAGTAATAGTTCTTGCGGTCGAATTTCACGACGGGGTTGATCTGCGCGTTGAGGGCCAGGGCCACCCGGATCGCGTATCGCAGGACCTTGCGGTTTAAGACGGGCAGGCTGCCGGGCAGGCCCAGGCAGACGGGACAGGTCAAGGTGTTGGGTTCATCCCCGAACCGGTTGGCGCAGCCGCAGAAGATCTTGGTCTCGGTCTTGAACTGCAGATGGACCTCGAGTCCGATGACCGTTTCAAATTCTTTCATAGCGAGGTTCTTTCCTTGTGCCAGCCGGTGTTCTGTTCATAGGTGTAAGCGATCCGCAGGAGCGTTTCTTCGGCGAAAGGTTTCCCCAGGATCTGCAGGCCGATGGGAAGTTTCTCTTTGGAAAAGCCGCAGGGGATCGAGATCGCCGGAATGCCGGCCAGGTTCGCCGAGATCGTGTAAATGTCGGACAGGTACATGGACAAGGGGTCCGCGGCCTTCTCCCCGATCTTGAACGCGGTCGATGGCGAGGTCGGCGTGATCACCGCGTCGAACTCTTTGAACACGCTGTCGAAATCATTCTTGATGAGCGTGCGGACCTTGAGGCCACGCAGATAATAGGCGTCATAATAGCCGGAAGACAGCGCGTATGTCCCCAGCATGATGCGGCGCTTGGCCTCCCAGCCGAAGCCTTTGTCGCGCGTTTCTTCATACAGGTCGATGAGCGGGGTCTTGCGGGTCTTCTCCGGCTGCGCGCGCAGGCCGTATTGCACGCCGTCGAATCGGGCCAGGTTGGAGCTCGCTTCCGCTGTGGCCAGGATGTAATAGGTCGCCACCGCATATTCTGTGTGCGGCAGAGAAACTTCCGTAAAGACCGCTCCCGCCTTTCTTAAGACCTCCACCGCCGCATCGACGGCTTGCTTCACTTCCGGGTCCATCCCTTCGATGAAATACTCCTTTGGGATGCCGATCTTCATCCCCTTGACGTCCTTGATGAGCGCTTTCGTATAATCGGGCACCGGGACATCGGCCGAGGTGGAATCGCGTTCGTCGTGGCCGGCGATGAGGTTCATGAGGAGCGCGCAATCCGTCACGTCTTTGGTCAATGGACCGATCTGGTCGAGGCTTGAAGCGAACGCGATCAGGCCATAACGGGAAACGCGGCCATAGGTCGGTTTCAATCCCACGATCCCGCAAAAGGACGCCGGCTGGCGGATCGACCCTCCGGTGTCCGAACCGAGCGCCCAGATCGCTTCGTCGGCGGCCACCGCCGCCGCCGATCCGCCGCTCGATCCGCCCGGGACGCGGTCCAGTCCCCAGGGGTTGCGGGTCGGGCCATAGGCCGAATTCTCCGTCGAAGAACCGAACGCGAACTCATCCATGTTGGCCTGGGCCTGGACGACACAGCCTTTCTGGCGGAGCTTCTCGATGACGGTGGCGGAATACGGCGGGCGAAAGCCTTTTAAGATTTTTGAAGCGCAGGTGGTCTCTTCCCCTTTGATGCAGATGTTGTCCTTGATGGTGATGGGCAGCGGCACGTTCGCGGCCGGATCGATCTCCGCAAGGACCGTTTTTTCGTCCCGGGTGCGGGCGAACGCTTTGACCTGCCCCTCTACGCTGGCGGTCCGTTCCGACAGGGATTGAAAGATATTCTGCGGGGTCGCGGCCTTGGACTTGATGAGGTCCAGTAGTTCGTGCGCGGTCAGCGGGAAAAGGTTCATTCGATCACCTGCGGGACCTTAAAGCTCCCTTTGGCCTGGGCCGGGGCGATCCGGAGAGCTTCCACCTTGGTTAAGGACGGGCGCGTGCGGTCCTCCCGAAAGACGTCCTGAAGCGGCAGGACGTGGCTGGTGGGCGCAATCCCGGAAACATCAAGTTTCTTAAGTTTCTCGATGTAATCCAGAATGGCCGTGAGCGTCTTTTGAAAGACTTCGATCTCCTGGTCTTTCAGATCAATCCGGGAAAGGCTGGCGATGTAGCGGACTTCTTCTTTGGAAAGCATGGGTCCTTATAAAATTATTTTTAAAAACATTTTTATATTAACACTAATCCTTTTTTCTAACAAGGTGAAACTCAACAACCGTCCGGTTTCTATTGCAGTCGGATTTTAAGGTCTTCGGGGATGGGCGTGGGCTTGAAGCTTTGGTTGAGGCAGGCCAGGGCGACCTCCGCATCGGCCACGAGGCGGCCGCTGGATTTCTCGGTGATGGTCTGTTTGAAGATGAGTTGGGCCACGGTGGCCTCCTTGAGCTCGGCGTTACAGATGAGCGTCTCTCCATAGCGGGCGGGGCTGCGGTAGTTGATCGTGCATTTGCGGACCGCGTACATCAATCCGCGTTGATGAAAGTCGTTAACGCTCATACCTTTTGTTTCCAGGAATTCGGTGCGGGCCTCTTCGAGGTATTTGAGGTAATTCCCGTAATAAACGATCCCGCCGGCATCGGTGTCGTGATAGAAGATTCTTTTTTCCATGTTCTTAGCGGCTCCGATTTGCAATATGTCCACTTTTAACATTCGACCGAGAAGGTGTCAAGCAACTTCAATGTTATTTTTTGCAATTTTCTTGTTGAGGGCCCAGGGGTATGTTATATTGCAGCCGTAATCGAGCGAATATGCTTATCTTGTTCTTACTCTAAGGGAAACAGTAAATTTGAAGGACTGCGATAAGGATCAATCATGCCGGAAATAACACCCCCGCCAGCCGCATCCGCAACTTCCTCCAACGGTCAGGACCGAAGGTATTTCCCCCGCTGGGAAGTCAATAACCGCGTGATCTACCGCAAAGGGACCGAATCGTTCTATCGCGAGTGTTGCAGCAAGGACATCTCCTGCGATGGTGCGTCGCTCTTCTGTCAGGAGCGTTTGGACGGCGATGGCATATTGGTCCTGGTGCTTTTTCTCTCAGAGGACGTTGCGATCTATGTCCAGGGCCGAGTGCTCTGGAACCAGCCTAACGGTGTCAGGAACGTTGTGGGGGTCCGTTTCAGCAATATCTCCGAGAAGTCGCAGGATATGATCCTCAAGCATTCATTCAATCTTAAGAAAGAGAAACTAAAAAAGGATTGGTTCGAAGGGTGGAATAAGCTTTAGGCGTTTGGAATCGGACAGGGGCAGGCGACATTTTCCCGATGTTCTGCAGGAAAATGTCGCCTGCCCCTCCTGTTTCCCTAAGTGTTCGTCTCCGGAATTTTTAAGGCCAATTGGTTGGCCAGCCGGGAGAAATCCTTGAGGCTGAGAGTTTCACAGCGGGCTTGAGGATTTAAGCCCAGGTTTTTGAGGACGGCCCATAACGTTTCTTTGGGCGTGTGGTCGGAAAGAGCGTTGACCAGGGTTTTTCTTCGCTGTTGGAATGCGATGCGGATCAGCTCGAAGAGTAACTTCACATCCGCGACCTCCACCGGCGGCTGCGCGAGGACGTTCATTTCCAGAAAACAGGAATCCACTTTGGGGACGGGTTGAAAGCATCCCGCCGGGATCTTGAAAAGGATCTTCGGGGTGCAGTGGTATTGGACGAAATGAGTGAAGGCCCCGATGGTCTTGTTGCCGGGGACCGCGCAGAGGCGTTCGCCCAATTCCCACTGCACGGTGAAGAACAGGTCCCGGAAGTGTTGTTTGTTCTCCAGCAGACGCGCGATGATGGCCGAGCTGATGTAGTACGGGAGATTGCCGACGACCTTCAGGCCGTTCGGCAAATGCTGCAGGTCGAGTTTGAGGATATCGGCGTGCAGGACCGTGACGTTAGTGTCCGCAAATCTTTTCTGCAAAGTGTCGACCAACCGCCGGTCGGTCTCAACCGCCAGGACCTTTCCCGCGCGTTGCGCCAGCTGTTCCGTCAGTATCCCCTGCCCCGCGCCGATCTCGAGGACCGTTTCGGCTGAAGAGATCCGGCAGGCTTCGATGATCTTGCGGATGACGTTGGGATCATGCAGAAAGTTCTGCCCCAGGGATTTCTTTGCCGCAAATGGATTCTTTTTTTGGGAAGGCCGAGGACGGGAACGAACTGAGGACCGGCGGCGGGAAGTGCGCATGGGGGCCTCAGCGGCTCAGCCGGTCCGCGAGCCGGATGGCTTCGATCATGGACCCGGGGTTGGCTTTATTCTTTCCGGCGATATTGAAAGCGACGCCATGCGCCGGCGAGGTGCGGATGAACGGCAACCCCAAGGTCAAGTTGACCAGGGATGTCCATTCGAGGGATTTGATCGCGATGAGCCCCTGGTCATGGTACATCGCGACGATGGCGTCGAAGGTGCCGGCCACTTCCGGGGTGAAGGCGGTATCGCCGGCCAGCGGCCCCGCTACGCTCATCCCGCGCCGGCGGGCCTGGCGAATGGCCGGCAGTATCTTGAGAATTTCCTCTTTGCCGATGGTCCCTCCCTCTCCCGCGTGAGGGTTGAGGCCGCAGACCCCGATGGTCGGTTTTCGGATATGGAACATTTTTTTGAGGGCTTCGTCCACCAGTTCGATGGATTCCAGAACGTTTCGCGTATTGATGGCGGAGCTTACCGCGGATAAGGGGATGTGCCGGGTGACCAGAATGGTTCTTAGGCGTTCTCCTATGAACATCATGCCGAAGCGCCGCACTCCGAAATGGTCCGCGAGGTATTCCGTGTGCCCGTGGAACGGAAGTCCCAGCAGATTCACGGCCTCCTTGCAGACCGGACCGGTCACCAGACCGCGCAATTGTTTTCTTTTGAGCAATTCAATGGCAAAGTCGAGGGTGCGGATGGATGCCCTTGCGGCGGCTGGACTGATCTTGCCCGCGGCCAGCCGCCCTCCCGGAACACATTTAAGATCGATGAATGTCGCGTTGCCCGGGAGCCTGCCTCCGTAACGGCGAAAGATGTCCTGGTCGCCGATGAGGACGAGATCCTTGATTTTGCGGATGGATGCCGCTCTTAACGACTTGGCGATCACCTCGGGTCCGATCCCGGCCGGGTCCCCCAGCGTGATGCCCAGCGGTCTAATTCTTGATTTCGACATAGGCTCCTTTGCGCAGTTTCGCGAGCCATTCTTCGTAGCGGGATTTGAATTTCTTCTGGAAGATCTGGTTGTAGATGGAATCCTTGACCTCTTCGAGCGGGGCGGTTTCGGCCGGGAATTTTGCTTTGACCTTCACGATGTAGACGCCTTTTTCCGTTTCCAGGGCCGAAGAAATATCTTCTGGGTTGAGCGCGAAGATGGCGTTTTCCAACTGCGGCAGGAGCTTGCCCTTTTCCACGACGCCGATGGACGGCGCTTTCGAATACTCTTTGGCGACCTCCTCCCAGTTCGCGCCGGAGCGGAGCTTCCCTAACGCCGCATCCGCCGTGATGGCCCAGGTCTTTTTCGGTTCGTCAAACGGGATGAAGATGGATTCCAGGTCCGCCCGCTCGGGCTTGTGGAACTCTTCGGGATGGTTCTGGTAGTATTGGGTCACTTCCTGTGGATTGACGAAGATCTTCTTGCGGACTTCGCGATCGACCAGGAACTTGGCCTTGGACTGTTCGGTGATCCTTTTGTAAAGTTCGGAGACGGTCATCCCGTCCTTGACGAGGGCATCGAGGAACTGCCTTTCCGAAGGGTATTTCTTTTTCATCCCCTGGATCTTCTCCTCGATGTACCCTTCCCTAAGGGTCATGCCGATCCGGTTGGCCTCATTGACCAGGAGCCGTTGTTCGATGAGCTTGTTGAGCCCGTCGGTCTCGAACTGGTGCATGGTGCTCTCGATGTCGGCGGGGTCCTTGCCCTCGGAAAGCAGTTGGATATACACGGCATGCAGGAAGTCCTGCAGGTCCTTGAGGGTGATGACGTCGTCATTGACGATGGCGATGATGGTGTCGTTGACGGCCCCGGCGCCCCGGCCGCCGGAAAGAAGCAACGATAGGACTAAGATCCCCCGGAAAAGCATTTTATTTTTCATTTTGCGTGACCTTGGTTGATTTTAGGAATTCCACGGATTCTTTCAACATGCGGCAGTAAAGATCGAACCCGATGTGGCTGATATACCCGTGCTGCTGCTGGCCGAGGAGATTTCCCGCGCCCCGGATCTGCAGGTCCTCGAAGGCGATCTGAAAACCCGCTCCCAGATCGCTGAATTTCTCCAAGGCCTTCATGCGGGACTTCGCGTCGTATGACAACACATCCTTTGGGGGCACGATGAAATAGGCGAAAGCTTTTTGAGTGAAGCGTCCGACCCTTCCCCGCAGCTGGTGCAGGTCCGCCAGACCCATCCGGTCCGCCCGGTTGACGATCAGGGTGTTTGCGTTGGGAACGTCGATGCCGGATTCGATGATCGTCGTGCATACCAGGATGTCGATGTCACCGGAAAGAAATCTTAGCATAATTTCCTCGAGTTGTCTTCCCGGCATTTGACCATGTGCGATCTCGACCTTGGCCTTGGGGACCAGGCGGCCAACGCATCTTGCCATCTTTTCGATGTCCTCCACCCGGTTGTGCAGAAAGAACGCCTGTCCTTTTCGGCGCAGTTCCTTTTCCAGGGCCAGCTGTATGATGTCCTCGTCGAATTCGATGAGGTGGGTCATCACGGGGATGCGGTTTTGCGGCGGGGTCGTGATGACCGACATGTCCCGCGCCCCGGAAAGCGACAGGTAGAGCGTCCGCGGGATCGGGGTCGCCGTCATCGTGAGCACATCCACGAGGAGCCGGAAGTGTTTGAGCCGTTCCTTCGCCCGCACTCCGAAACGCTGTTCCTCATCGATGATGACCAGGCCCAGGTCCTTGAAACCGATGTCCTTGGAAAGCAGACGGTGCGTGCCGATGACCATGTCCACCGTGCCGGCTTGCAGGCCCCGCACGATCTCATGCTGCTCGCCGCGGGTGCGAAAACGCGAAAGCATCGCGACCTTTACCGGAAAGTCCTTCAGGCGTTTGCTGAAATTGTAATGGTGTTGTTCGGCCAGGATCGTCGTGGGAACGAGGATCGCGACCTGTTTGCCGTCCAGGACCGCCTTGAAGGCGGCGCGCAGCGCGACCTCGGTTTTGCCGTAGCCCACATCCCCGCACAGCAGGCGGTCCATCGGATGCGGCGATTCCATATCGGTCTTCACCTCCCGCATCGACTTGATCTGGTCGGGGGTTTCTTTAAAGGGAAATGTTTTTTCGAATTCCGCCTGCCAGGAAGTGTCCTTGCCGAAGGCGTGCCCGGGGAGGCTCGCGCGCACCGCTTGCGTGTGCAGCAGTTCCGCCGCCAGCAGCTGAATGCGTTTCTGAATATGGTTCTTGACCCGCTGCCATTCGCGGGAACCGAGCTTGTAAAGCCGGGGCGGCGTTTTGGTGAACCCGGCGTATTTCTGGACCAGGTGCATATCGTGCCGGGGCACGAACAGCTTGTCCCCGCCGCGGTATTCGATGATGAGGTGTTCCTGCAGCTTGGCGGGGGTCTCTTCCCCGGTCACTCCGAGGAATTTCCCGATGCCGTGCTGGTTGTGGACGACGTAATCGCCCTTCTCGATGTCGACGAAGAAATTGAGCGGGGTCTCGGAGGAGAAGAACGCCGAGCGTTCCTTCTTTTTGATGGGAAGGATGAAGACGATCTGATGCGTCCAGGTGGGTTCGCCGGTGAGAAGATTGAAGCTTTGGATGGAGCTTAGGGTGTCGTCGGCCAGTTCCAGGCGCAGCGGATCATCGAAGTTGACCGGGAAGATATCGACGATCCCGCCGCGCGAGGCATACTCCCCCATCTGATTCACCTTGGTGGCTTTTTCATAACCGAGGGCGACCAGTTGGGCCAGCAATTGGTCGAGATCGAGGGTCTGCTGAGCGAAGAGCTTGAGGGATTGGAACATGGGTCATTTAATAGAAGAATCTATTGGAAATGACCAATAACCAAATATCAAGTTCCAAACAAATCCCAATTTCCAAATTTCAAATTCCAAACAGTTGTTTTGGGGTTTGAATTTTGGTGCTTGGAATTTGTTTGGAGTTTGGTGCTTGGAATTTGGTCATTATTTTTTATGCCACGCCAGGACCAGCGGCGACGCGATGAAAATGGTCGAATACGCGCCGCAGGTGAACCCGATCAAGAGCGTCAGGGCGAACGTGTTGAGGACCTCTCCCCCGAAGAGGAACAGCGCGATGACCGACAAAAGCGTGACCCCGGTCGTGAGGATGGTCCGCCCCAGCGTCTGGTTGATGCTGAGGTTAATGACCTCGGCAAGATCGTTCTTCCTGGATTTTGCAAGGTTCTCCCGCACCCGGTCATAGGTGACGATGGTGTCGCTGATGGAATAACCGGCGATGGTCATGAGCGCGGTGACGACCAGCAGATCGATCTGCCTTCCCAGCATGACGGTGACGCCGGCCGCCATGAACACGTCATGCAACAGCGCGATGACACCGGCGGTGGCGAAGTCGAAATGCTTGAAACGGAACCCGATGTAAATGAGGATCCCGGCCAGGGAAAGCGCGATCGCCCACATGGCCCGACTGCGCAGGTTCTGTCCCACCACGGGGCCCACCTTCTCGATGCGCAGGATCTCAAATGGGTTGTCGGCCAGCTTGGTCTTGAAGACTTCCGTTACCTTATTGAAGGTATCCTCCCCGGTGCGCAGGATCACGATGTCCGGCGTTTTTTCGAACTGCTGGATGATCACATCCTTGATGTCGGCTTCCTTAAGATACTGTCTGAGCGTTTCATCCTCGATCGGTTTCTGGAACTTGTATTCCTGGATCTGCCCTCCCGAGAAATCGATCCCGTAAGCGGCTTCTTTTTTGCTGACGATGGTGTAAAGGCTCGCGATGGTCAGCGCGATCGAGATCGCGAAGAAAAAGTAGCGTTTGGAAATGAAATCGATCTTGGTGCTCGTGAAGAAGTGCAGCATCTTCATCGATTTGACCATCTTGAAATGGAGCAGCAGCTCCTTGATCGTTTTTGTGACGGTGATGGACGTGAACAGGCTCGTGAGGATGCCGATGGCCAGGGTCACGGCGAACCCCTTGATCGGCCCGGAGCCGAAATTGTAAAGGATGAAGGAGGCGATCAAGGACGTGATGTGCGAATCGAAAATGGCGGAGAAGGCCCGGTTGAAGCCGGTGTTCACCGCCGCGTGCAGTGGCCTGCCGATCTCCAGCTCTTCCCGGATGCGTTCGTTGATAAGGACGTTGGCGTCCACCGCCATACCGATGGTGAGGATGATGCCCGCGATGCCCGGCAGGGTCAGGGTCATCTGGGCGGCCGGGAGCATGGCGTTGAGGAATCCCATGGTCCCGAAGATCATCAACAAGTTAATGGCCAGGGCGATATCGGCGATGACCCCCGACAGGAGATAATAGATGGCCATGAAGATAAAGATGGCGACGGCCGCAATGAGCGTGGCGTGGATGCCGGCGGCGATTGAATCCTGTCCCAAAAGCGGGCCGATGGTGCGTTCCTCTTCAACGGTCATGGGAGCGGGTAAGGACCCGGAGCGCAATGCCAGGGACAGCAGAGAAGCTTCATCAATGCTGAACATGCCGGAGATCTCGGCGTTGCCGCTGAGGATGGCTTCCCGGATATTGGGAGCGGAAAGGACTTCACCATCCAGAAGGATCGCCAGGCGATGGCCGACGTTCTTTTGCGTCAGTTCACCGAAGATCCGGCTTCCTTCGGAATTGAAGCTTAAGGAAATTTTGGGTTCGCCGAAGCCTCGGGTATCGAAATCCACCCGTGCGTCCTTGACCAGTTCCCCGCTCAACGCGACCTTCTCATCGATCAGGACGGGTTCGTTCTGTTCTTTTTTAACATTTTTCAGAGCATATCCGAGCGGGACCTGGCCGGCGATTGCTTTTTTGACCTGGTCGGGGTCGGAATTGACCAGGTGAAATTCGAGCTGGGCCACCTTGCCGATCATGGCGAGCGCCCTTTCCCGGTCGGTGATTCCCGGAAGCTGCACGATGATCTCATCGGTCCCCTGCCTTTGCAAGAGCGTTTCCCCCACTCCTAGGCCGTCGATGCGGTTGCGCAAAATTTCCATGGCCCGCAGGACCGCGTCATTGCGCTGGTTCTCGGCCACCTTTTCGGTCTGGACCCTCAGGACGAGGTGCATGCCTCCTTTTAGGTCGAGGCCCAGGTTGATATGTTTCTCGATGGGGAACGTGAAATACAATGAGGCGAGGCAGACCCCAAGGATGATGAAGATTCTGGTTCTGAGATTTTTATTCATGTCGGTCATTCCTTCGGTTAAGCGGCTTTGGTGACGCTGGCGACCGCGTCCTTGTTGATCTCCATCCGGGCGTTGTCATCGATGCGGATGATCAGGGTCGTGTCCTTGACGTTGACGACGGTGCCGTGAATGCCGGCGGCGGTCACCACCTGGTCGTTCTTCTTGACGCTCTCCAGCAGCTCCTTCTGTTTCTTCTGCTGTTCCTTCTGCGGCTTGATCAGGAGGAAATAAAAGATCATAAAGATCGCGATTGGCGGGATCAGGTGCACGATCGGATTTGCGGCTTGGTCGGGAGACATGGGGGTATCCTTTCTTATCCGTGAGACGTCTGACGTCCGCTCACTGCGTTCGCTGGGACGTGGGACGTAAAAAAATTCTACGTCCAACGTCCTACGTCCGAGTGACCCGCCAACGGCAGGGGAACGAACGTCCAACGTTCTTCAGTTATTTGCTCTTCTTCAACAAGCTGCGCACCGTATCGCTGAGGGTGGCGCCCTTTTTGACCCACGCGGCGATCTTTTCTTTGTTCAAGCCGAGCGACGCCGGTTTCTTGGACGGATCGTAATAGCCCAGAATGTCGAGGCTTCTCGTGTCCCGGGCCGCTTTTTTGCTGATGACCACGATGCGGTAATTATAGCTTTTGTTGGCGACCTTCCCTGCTTTTTGCAATCTGATACAGACTTCCATGAGTGTTCCTTTCGTTACTTTTGTTGTGTTCGATGGTCTACTTTTTTATATCCCGATGGGCCATCTCAATGGCCTTGATCTGCGCCTTGGCCTTATTGACCGTTTCCTGGAACTCTTTGGCCGGATGGGAGTCGGCCACGATCCCCGCGCCGGCCTGGACGTAAGCGGTCTTCCCTTCGATCACGATGGTGCGGATCGTGATGCAGGTGTCGAGGTTCCCCGAAAAGCTGAGGTAGCCGATCGCCCCCGCGTACGGCCCGCGCTTGACGTTCTCCAGTTCATCGATGATCTCCATGGCGCGGATCTTGGGCGCGCCCGAGACCGTTCCCGCCGGAAATGCGGCCTGCAGAACATCCAGGGAATCTTTTCCGAGCTTCAATCTGCCCTGGACGTTGGAAACGATGTGCATGACGTGGGAATAACGTTCGATGAGCATGAACTCGGAGATCTTCACGCTCCCCCGTTCGCAGACCCGGCCTAGGTCGTTGCGGCCCAGGTCCACCAGCATGATGTGCTCCGCCTTTTCCTTGGGGTCATTGAGAAGTTCCTTGGCGAGCGCGGCGTCCTCCGATTCGTTCTTGCCGCGCCGGCGCGTTCCGGCGATGGGGCGGGTCTCGGCCAGGCCGTCCTCGCAGCGGACCAGCAGTTCCGGCGAAGAACCGACGATGTGCAGGCCGTTGAGGTTCAAATAATACATATAGGGTGAAGGGTTGAGCGCGCGCAGGCTCCGGTAAATGTGAATCGGATCGGCCGAAACCCCGACCGAGAACCGCTGCGAGAGCACCACCTGGATGATATCGCCGGCCTTGATGTGCTTCTTGGCCGCAAGGACGTTGCGGGTGAAATGGGTTTTGGTGACGTTCGAAACGGGTTGGGGATGTTTGGACTGCTTCGGGGCTTTGGTCGCCGGTAATGACCGTGTGAGCATGGCCATGGTGAGCGCGATCTTGGTGGTGGCCTTGCGATAGGCGGCGCGCTTCACCGACTCCGAGGACCCGGGGTCGATCTCGACGCAGGAAACGACCTGGATCTTGTGATTGCGCTGATCGAAGATAATGAGTTCCTTGGCGAGGATCATGACCAGGTCCGGCAGTTGCAGATCGTCCTTGGGTGCGGCCGGTAGCCGTTCAAAGAACCGCACGACATCATATCCGATGTATCCAACGAGGCCGCCGCAGAAACGGGGAAGTCCGGGGACGGGAACAAATTTGTATTTGGACATGATCTGGCGAATGAAATCAAAAGGGGTCGTCCGGATGGTGTGGCGTTCGGTCTGAGGAACCGGACCGTTGAACTTATGAATGGTGATCGTATTGCCCCGGCTTTCCAGGGCGAACTCCGGGTCCCGGGCCAGGAAGGAGTAACGGGCCACCTTCTCCTCCCCTTCGACGGATTCCAGCAAAAAGGAATAGCGCGTTTTATCCACGAGCTTGAAATAGGCGGACACGGGTGTCTCCAGGTCGCCCAGCACCTCGCGGTAAACGGGGATCAGGTTGCCTTTTTTCGTGAGCTCGAGAAATTCTTTTTCCGAAGGGATGTGCATCGTTATTTTCTTAATGGATGATGAACGCACTCATCAATGATATTTAAGGATTGCCAATGTCCAAGCATTCCGGTCCGCGTATCAGAAGAATAAAATGGGCCAAATTCATCCCAGATCCTTTTTATCCTGACCCGACAATCCGCACTATCTGGGGCGCGATTGAGTACGGCAAGTACGTAAGAAGCCAATGCTTCCTGGTATTTCTTCTCTTTCTCCAAAGACAGGCCTTTTTCATGCTTTTTCTGCCCCATTCTGGGAGCAATGTATTTATGTTGGACCAACAGGAATGCTATGAACAGAAGGTCCTTCAAAAACCACAAGTATTCTAATTTTGGGTTTGCGGTGTCGGACATGCTGTCGTTTCAGGCCTTTATTTTTCGATAAAAACAGCTCCCTTTCATCGTGTGACAGGCCGAACCGATCTGGCGTACCTTGATGAGGAGCGTGTCACAATCGCAGTCGTAACGAATCTCCTTCGGGAACTGGAAATGGCCCGAGGTCTCCCCCTTCACCCAATACTTCTGCCGGGAGCGCGACCAGTAGGTGACCTTGCCGGTCTTGATGGTTTGCTTGATCGACTCGAGGTTCATGTAGGCCAGCATCAGGACCGCTTTGGTCTTGTAGTCCTGGATGATCGCCGGGATGAGCTCCTGGTCGTTGAACTTGAGCTTGGTGAGCGTTTTGGGCGTTAAGATGATCTTCTCTTCCGGTTTCATATCCTGACCTCGATGGATTTCCTTTTCAAGTGTTCTTTGACCTGGCCGACGGTGAATTCGCCGTAATGAAAGACGGAAGCGGCCAGCGCCGCGTCCGCGCCCGTTTTTTCGAAAACTTCAGAAAAATGTTCCAGCTTCCCCGCGCCTCCGGAGGCGATGACCGGGATGTTCACGGCGGCGGCAACGGCCTTGGTGAGCGCCAGGTCATAGCCGTTCTTGGTGCCGTCGAAATCCATGCTGGTCAAGAGGATCTCTCCGGCGCCGGCGCGCTCGACCGTCCGGGCCCATTCGACGGCGTCTTTGCCCGTCGGGGTGCGCCCGCCATGCGTGAATACTTCCCAGTGGTCGCCCACTTTCTTGGCGTCGATGGCGACCACGATGCATTGGCTGCCGAAAAGGCGGCTTCCTTCTTCCACCAGTTTCGGATTTTTGACGGCCGCCGTGTTGATGGAGATCTTGTCGGCGCCGCTTTTCAACAGTTCCCGGATGTCCGCGACCTCCCGGATCCCGCCGCCCACCGTCAGCGGCATGAACACTTTTTCCGCCGTCTGCTTGACGACGTTGAGGATGATGGCGCGCTTTTCGTGGCTCGCGGTGATGTCAAGGAAGACCAGTTCATCCGCCTGCTGCCGGTCGTAGGCCTCCGCGATCTCCACCGGGTCTCCGGCGTCCCGCAGTTTCACGAAATTGACGCCCTTGACCACTCGGCCATCCTTGACGTCGAGGCAGGGAATTATTCTTTTGGTGAGCATAATCGAATCGCCTGCCGCAAGTCAAGCTTGTCCTCGTAAATCGCTTTGCCGGTGATGATCCCCCAAAGTCCTTTGGGTTCCAGGGCCAGAAGCTTCTGAATATCCTTGATACTGGAAACGCCTCCCGAGGCGATCACCGAAAGGTGAACCGACTCCAGGATTTCCGTAAGACCTTCCAGGTTCGGGCCGCCGAGCGTCCCGTCGCGGCCGATGTCCGTATAGATGAGGCACTTGAGACCAAGTCCCTTCAATTCTTTGGCGAATTCGATGGCCCGGACGTTGGAAACTTCCGTCCAGCCGTGATGCGCGACCAGGCCGTCCTTGCAGTCGATGCTCACGATGATCTGGCCTTTCCATTCGGCCAGCACTTCCTTCAAGAATTCCCGGTTCTCGATCGCTTTGGTCCCCAGAATGACCCGGGAGACCCCCGATGTCAAATACCGCGCCAGGTCGTATTTGTTGCGCACCCCTCCCCCCAGTTGCACCGGGATATTGACGGTGGCGGCGATCCTGGTGATGATCTCGAAATTCTTGGCGGTCCCGTGGATCGCCCCATCCAGGTCCACCACGTGCAGCAGTTCCGCCCCGTACGACTCCCATTTCTTTGCGATCGCCACGGGATCGTCCGAATAGACCGTGATGTCCTGCTCTTTGCCGCGCAGCAGGCGCACCACCTTGCCGTCCATGATATCGATGGCCGGAATGACGATCATGCCAGCTCCGTGAAGTTCTTGAGGACCGCCAACCCCAGGGTCTGGCTTTTCTCGGGGTGGAACTGCACGCCGAAGAGCTTTTCTTTGGCGACGGCGCAGGCGAATTTGCCGTCGTAATCGGTCGTGGCGGCGGTAACGGCGCCATCTCCCGGGGCGGCGTAATAGGAGTGGCAGAAATAGAAGTTGCTGGAATCTTTGATCCCCTTAAAAAGGGCACAGTACTTCTGATCGAGCTTGATCTGGTTCCAGCCCATGTGGGGGATTTTTTTCGAAAACAGTTTCTTCACGGTTCCCTTGAGTATTCCCAAGCCAGGGGCGCCGCCGCTTTCCTCGCCTTTTTCAAAAAGCAGTTGCATCCCCAGGCAAATTCCCAGAAAAGGTTTCCCGCTGCGGATGACTTCCTTGATGACGGAAACGAGTCCCAGCGATTCCAGTTTCTCCATCGCCGGTCCCATGGCGCCGACGCCGGGCAGCACAACCTTGTCCGCTTTCTTGATGTCGGCGGGGTCCTGGGTCACGCGGGCGTCCGCCCCGACCTTCTCGAAGGCCTTTTGCACGCTGCGCAGGTTGCCGACCCCATAGTCGATGATCGCGATCATTTAATCGATGAGCCCTTTGGTTGAAGGAACACCCTTGCGTCGCGGATCGACCTGGGTCGCCTGGTCCATCGCCATGCCCAGCGATTTGAACACCGTTTCCGCGACCGTATGCGTGTCCGGATTGGACCCTCGCGGGATATGAACGGTCACGATCAGGTTCGCGCCCAGTTGTTTCGCGAACGATTCCAGGAAGTGTTCCAGGTGCTGAAGGGT
Source organism: Candidatus Omnitrophota bacterium (assembly GCA_023247755.1). Lineage (GTDB taxonomy): Bacteria > Omnitrophota > Gorgyraeia > Zapsychrales > JAHFFX01 > JAHFFX01. Next base: position 26,472 of record JAHFFX010000001.1, read on the forward strand.
GAACCCGTCCTCAGCATCTTTCATGGGGCTTATGCCCGCTTTGTCCAGGTTCAGCCGCAGGTGCCCCCGTCCGCTGATATCGATGACCGAATGTCCCAGCGTGTCCTCCATGGGCGCAAAACCGGAACCGAACCTTCGGATGCCCTTTTTATCCTTGAGGGCGTCCTTGAAGGCCTTTCCCAGAACGATGCCGATGTCCTCGTTCGTGTGGTGAATGTCGATGTGGGTGTCGCCCTTGACATCGAGCGCGAGATCGAAATATCCATGAAAACAGAAAAGGTCGAGCATGTGGCTCAAGAGTCCGATCGGAGTCTTGAGCTTGGTGACGCCCTTTCCGTCAACGTTGAGCTCTCCTTTGATGACGGTTTCGGAACTTTTTCTTTCGAATCTGGCTTTACGTGTTTTGGCGGCCATATCAATCCTTTCCATTGAACCGGACCTGCACCGAGGCCGAGTGCTTCGGCAGGCCCTCGATGCCGGCGATTTTATCGAGCGGCTCGCGGATCTTTTCGAGCGCTTTTTTTGAATAAGCGATCACGTGACTCGTTTTCATGAAATCGGAAAGACACAATCCCGAAAAAAAGCGTGCCGTTCCCAGGGTCGGCAGAACATGGCTCGGCCCCGCCACGTAATCTCCCACCGCCGTTGGGCTGTAAGGGCCGAGAAAGATCGCCCCGGCGTTGGTGATCTTCTTGGCGATGCTGAGCGGATTATTGGTCAGCACCTGGACGTGTTCGGGCGCGATGCGGTTGGTGACCTCCACCGCTTCCTCCATGTTCTTTACAGGAATGCAGTAGCCGCGGCCGTTGAGCACCCGCGCGCGTTTTCTCACTTGCCGGATAAGTTGTTTCGACGGGCTCACCAGGATGGAAAGCCCTCCCACGTGCTCCATCTGCGCTTCGAGGTCGGCGATGACGAACTCCGGATCGCTCAAGCGGTTGGCGATGACGACCAGCTCTGTGGGCCCGGCGAGCATGTCGATGTCGACATATCCGAACAACTGGCGTTTGGCTTCGGTGACGTACATGTTGCCGGGTCCGATGACCTTGTCCACCTTGGGAATGGTCCTGGTGCCCAAGGCGAGGGCCGCGACCGCCTGCGCCCCGCCCACTTTATAAATTTCGTTCACCTTAAGAAGGTTCGCCACCGCGAGGATATACGGATTGATGTGCCCGTTCTTATCGGGCGGGGTGGCGATCGCGATGCGCTTGACGCCGGCCACCTTTGCGGGAATGGCCGTCATGTAAACCGAGGAAACGAGCGGCGCCGTGCCCGCCGGAATATAAATCCCCACGGAATCGAGCGGCAGGATGTTCTCCTTAAGAACGATCCCCTCGCCGTCCTTGATGCGGGCGGGTTTCTTCAGTTGTTTGCGGTAGAACGCTTCGACGTTGTTGATGATGAGCTTCAGCGAGCCAACGAAATCGCTGGTGATGTTCTGGAACGCCCCGCTGATCTCGCTTTCGTCGGCGCGGATCTGCCGCGCCGTCATCTTGCACTTGTCGAAGCGCCGCGTGTATTTGAGAACGGCGTCATCCCCGCTGTTTTTCACATCGGCGATGATCTGCCGGACCCGTTCTTCCACGTGTTTTTTACGGGAGAAAAGATTCCGGTTGTAAAGTTTTTCGATGCCTTTGCCGTCCGGCTTGAGAATTTTCATGATGGGAATGCCTGTTTAATGATGTCCTTGCCGGCGCTCATTGCTGCCGCGATCTTTTGCGGACTTTTGCTGCCCGCCTGGGCGAGATCGGGGCGCCCGCCGCCGCTGCCCTCGATCAGCGGCGCCACCTTCTTGACCAGATCATTGGCGCGAATGCCTTTGGCGACCAGGTCCTCGGTCACGCTGATGAGGATGAACGCGTTATCTTCGTATTGACTGCCCAGCAGGACCACCGAGGGTTTTGCTTTTTGCCGGATCAGGTCCGAGACCTGCCGCAGGACGTTGGCGTCCGTGTCGGTAAACGACGCCGTAACGATCTTGGCCCCGTTGACCGATTCGGCCTGGCTGATGAGCGTCTCCACGGAATTGCGAATGCTTTCGAACTGATATCTCTCCAATTGTTTTTCCAAATGTTTCAGGTGCTTGGCGACCTGGATCGTCCGTTGCACGATTTCCGTTGGGGGAGCTTTCAAGGTCTGCGCGACTTCTTCAAGCTGGGCTTCCCGGGCCCGGCTGTATTCCCAGGCGCCGGTGCCCGTAACCGCCTCGATGCGCCGGATGCCCTGGGCGACGGAACTCTCGGAGGTGATCCTAAACAGCCCGATCTGTCCGGTCATCTTCAAATGGGTCCCGCCGCAGAGCTCTTTCGAATAGCCGTCGATGGAAACGACCCGCACGCGGTCCTTGTATTTCTCGGCGAAGAACGCCATGGCGCCGGTCTCCTTGGCTTTTTTCAGATCCATCTCTTCTTTTTGAACGGGATCACAATTCATGATCTGGGTGTTGATGATGGATTCAATTTGTAAAATTTCATCCCGGCTGACGCCCTTGGGATGCGTAAAGTCGAAGCGCAGGCGGTTCTCATCCACGAGCGAACCCTGCTGTTGAACATGATGGCCGAGCACCTGCCGCAGCGCGGCCTGCAGAAGGTGGGTCGCCGTATGGTTGCGCATGATCTTCAAGCGGCGTTCATCATCGATCTGCGTCTGCACAAGGTCGTCCAACTTGAAAGCGCCCCCCTCAACTTTCCCGGAATGGATGATCACGTCCGCGATCTTCTGCGTGTCGGTGACCCGGATGACCGCATCGTCCCGGATGATGCTTCCAGTATCCCCTACTTGACCGCCCGATTCGGCGTAAAACGGGGTTTTGTCGAGGACGATCTTTATCTCGGCGCCTTGCTTCACCTCTTTGACATCTTCGTTGCCGACAAAGAGCTTGAGGACCTTGCTGGTGCTGACGAATTGTTCGTAACCCAGGAACTGGGTCTTGGGGACGTTGAGGTTGAGTTGCGCGTCCGCGAACACGTCGCCGGTCATTTTACTTGCGCCTCTGGAACGTTTTTTCTCTTCATCCATACCTTCGTTAAAAACTTTCTTTGCTGATTCTATATTGCCTGAAGATATTCCTATGTTTTTTGCAGTATCCAGAATGGACATGACTGGTACTCCAAGTGTACTGTAAGAAAATAAAATAATTTTTCCAAGTTCTTTTGGATCATCTTGATGGACTCTTAACTTTGGTTCTATCAAGGGAAGTTTTTCTTCAAGTAATTTAATAACAGACTCTTCAGTGCTTTTTATGATGCTTGAAATGCTGTTGATTTTTGAAGTCAATTCAGGATACGGTCCATTCATTATGTTGATTACTGTTGGGACCAGCTTGTAGATAACTGGTTTTTGTATTCCTTTCCTGACAACTATTGATGAGCATTCAACAATAAGTTTTCGTACTACATATCCCCGCCATTCGTTAGAAGGATTTACTCCGTCGTTTATACCAAAAACAATTGCGCGGATATGATCAGCAATAACCCTTTTTTCTTCTAAGCTAAGGGAATTATTCGTTTCTTCATCAATTAATTTAATAATGGGGCCGAATAAATCTGTATCATAATTATTCTTCTTACCTTGTATTACCGCGACCAAGCGCTCGAGACCCATCCCAGTATCGATGTTCTTCGCCGGAAGCGGTTCGAGAACGCCGCCTTCCTTGCGGTTGAATTGCGTGAAGACGAGGTTCCAGACCTCGGCGAAGCGGCCGCAGTCGCAGGTCGGGTCGCATTTGTCTTTTTTCGGACAGTCGGGATTGACGCCGAAATCATAGAAGATCTCCGAGCACGGCCCGCAGGGACCGTTAGGGCCTTTTTCTTTGGCCTCGGCGGGCCAGAAATTGTCCTTGTCGCCGAGCTTGAGGATCCTTTCTTTCGGGAGTCCAATGGTCTTATGCCAGACGTTTTCGGCTTCAGAATCTTCCTTATAGACAGAGACCCATAGTTTATCCTTCGGGATTTTGAGCACTTCAGTGAAGAATTCCCAGGCCCATTCGATGGCCTCTTTCTTGAAATAATCGCCGAAGGAGAAGTTCCCCAGCATCTCAAAGAAGGTGTGGTGGACCGGCGTCTTTCCCACCTTCTCCAGATCATCGGTGCGCAGGCATTTCTGGCTCGAGGCGGCGCGGGTGTAACCCTCGATGTGCCCCAGGAACTGCCGCTTGAACTGCTGCATGCCGGCGGTGGTGAACAGAACCGTCGGGTCGTCCTTGGGGACAACGGAATCGCTCGCCACGATCGTGTGCCCCTTCGCGGCGAAGAATTCCAGGAATTTTTTTCGAACTTCGTTGGCGGTCATGGCTTTGTTGGTATTTCTTTAATTTAGGGTCACCAGTCACCGGTCACCAGGTCACCAGATAATTTTCGGGTGACTTTGTGACCTCTTCCAAAGTTTTAAATCTTTCTTATCGCTTTCTGAATCGCTTCCACCGAAAACCCCCGCCTGGCCAGAAAGTCGAACAGGCGTTTCTTTCTCTTGAGCGGTTCCAGTCCTTGGTAACGACCCAAGCGTTTCTTGATCACTACGCTGATGAGCGCGGCCTCATCCAGGTCTTCCGCGGCCAGCGCCAATTCCTCCCGGAGGATGTCTTCGCTCACGCCTTTCTGTCGCAGCTCGAGGCGGATCCTGGTGAGTCCAAAGGGTTTGTTCAGGCGGGATTTGATCCACCAGCGCGTGAACGCCGCATCGTCCACGAACGAATGCGTCCTCAGGAATGATAATGTTCCTTCAACGATCTCCGGCGGGAAATTCTTTCGCGCCAGGCGTTCCCGGATCTCCGCCTCGCTGCGTTGCCGCACTTTGAGGAGCCGAAAGGCCGCCGTTTGGGCGCGGATGAGGAGTTCTTTGGGATCCAGCGAACCCATCGCTTAGCGCTCTTTGACCACGTAAAATCCCCGCGGGGTTCGCAGCAGACAATCGCCGGAGGCTTTTTTGATCTGGGTGTTGAACTCTTTAAGGCTTTTGACCGGGACCTTATTGATGCTGGTGATGATCTCAGCTTTGCGCAGACCCGCTTCCTCGGCCGGCGAACCTTTGTCGACCTCAACGATGATGACCCCGGAGATCCCGGCCAGCATTCTTGAGGTTCGGGCAGCCGCGGGGATCTCTTTGATCGTCAACCCCCGCCAAGCGATCTTGTCCGACTTGAGCTCTTCTTCCTCCTCTTTCTTTTTCGGCGAAGAAGGAACTATGATCCTACCGCTGGCGTCCAAGGTCGGACGTTGCGCGGTCTTGATGGCCAATCCCTGGGTCTTCTTATCCCGCCAGACCTGCAGCTTGAGCTCTTTTTCCGCCTGCATCCCGCCGATCAGTTTGATCAGCGCAATGGTGTTCTTGATGGGTTTCCCGTCGATGGATAGGATCACGTCGCCGTCCTTTAGGCCGCCCTGGTCGGCTGGACCTCCCAAAAGGACCTTATTGACCAGAACTCCTTCGGTGCTGGGCCTGCCGAAATACTGGGCCAGCCGGTCACTCACATCCTGCACGCTTACGCCGATCCAGCCGTATTCGATCTTTTTCCCTTCCACCAGGTGCGACACGATGCGCTGGGCCACGTTGCTGGGGATGGTGAAGCCGATCCCCTGATAGCCCCCCGACGTTGAAAAAATGGCGACGTTGATGCCGATGACCTGGCCGTTCAGATTAACGAGCGGCCCTCCGGAATTCCCCGGATTGATGGCCGCGTCCGTTTGGATGAGGTCGGTGTAATCCGTATCTCCCCGGTGGTTCCCGCCGGGCAGGTTGCGGTGAAGCGCGCTCACCACCCCCGTCGTCACGGCCGGTTCGGAATTGGCAAGGATGTAGCCGAAGGGATAGCCGATGGCAACGACCCACTGACCGATCTTGAGTGGATCGGAGTCGCCCAATTCCGCGAAAGGCAGGTTCGGCGCGTCGATCTTGATCACGGCCAGATCCGAACGTGGATCGGTGCCCTTAACGGTGCCCAAAAATTCCCTTCCATCGGCAAGTGTCACAGTGAGCTTGTCCGTGTCGCGCACCACATGTTCATTGGTGAGAATGTGACCCTGGCCATCAATGATGACGCCGGAACCCAGGGAGTGGCGGTGCAATTCCCGTTCGGGCACTTCGCCGAAAAAATCGGCGAAGAATTGGTCGAGGAGATCATCCTCGAAAGGGCTGCCGTAGGACGGCGGGTACATCTGGACATGTTCGATCTTCTCCGACTGGATGGAAACGACGGCGGGGCTCACTTTCGCCGCTACCGTCTCGATGGCGGTGGTGAGCTCCGGCTCGCTTCCGGCGGGATCGATACCGGCGGAGGATCCGGAAGATGCAAGACCCTCCAACAGCAGGAACACCAGGGCGATGAGAACCGGTTTTCTCAAATAAGCGGACGGCTTCAACATGAAGTTCCCTTTATCGTTTAATCCCCACTTTATCCAGGATCTGTTTTTCGATGCGGTTGGCGATCTTGGGGTTCTCCTGAAGATATTTGCGGGCGGATTCCCGGCCTTGCCCGATCTTCTCGTTCTCAAAGGAAAGCCAGGCGCCGCTCTTCTGGATGATCTCCGCTTTGGTGCCCTGGTCCAGGATGTCGCTGGTGCGCGAAATGCCTTCGTTGAAGATGATCTCGAACTCCGCGTCCTTGAACGGGGGTGCCACCTTGTTCTTGACGACCTTGGCCTTCACCCGGTTGCCGATGATCTCTTCTCCTACTTTAATGGATTCGATCTTGCGCAACTCGAGCCGCACCGAGGCGTAGAACTTGAGGGCCCTTCCGCCCGTCGTGGTCTCGGGATTGCCGAACATGACCCCGATCTTCATGCGGATCTGGTTGATGAAGATGACACAGGTCTTGGATTTGCTGATGGCGGCGGTGAGTTTGCGCAAGGCCTGCGACATGAGCCTGGCGTGCAGTCCCATGTGTGAATCTCCCATCTCGCCTTCGATCTCGGCGCGCGGCGTGAGGGCGGCGACCGAGTCGATGACGATCAGATCCACAGCGTTCGAACGGACCAGGGTCTCGGCGATCTCGAGCGCCTGCTCCCCCGTGTCGGGTTGGGAAATAAGAAGATCGTCCAGTTTCACGCCCACGGTCCTGGCGTAATTGGAATCAAAGGCGTGCTCCGCGTCGATGAACGCGGCCACCCCTCCCGTTTTCTGAATTTGCGAAATAACGCTCAAGGTAAGGGTCGTTTTGCCGGAGGATTCCTGACCATAGATCTCAACGATCCTGCCGCGCGGCAGCCCTCCCACCCCCAGCGCGGTGTCCAGACTGATCGCGCCGGTCGCAATGACGGGGATGTTGACGTTAACGCTCCCATCGAGCTTCATGATCGAACCTTTCCCGAACTGTTTTTCGATCTGGGCCAGGGCCAGCTCCAGCGCCTTCTGTTTTTGCGAGCCTTGGGGGTTCTGCTGAATTTCCACGGCTTTTTCGGTGGACTTTTCGGTGGATTTTTCCTGGGATCTCTTGTGTTCAGCCATAGGTGTCGCTCCTTCTGTTGACTTGCGTTTGGACAATTTATATTAAAGTTTTGGGAGAAAACGAACGCGGAGGTAAGGGTCTTTCCTAATGAATAATATTAATTAAATAAAGGTCTATTAAAGAGAGGTTATTATAAAAGAGATGGTCCCCCTTGTCAATAAATTATAGCCGGAGAAAAGACCTTTAACTTATTGATAAGTAAGCAGTTAAGTCTTGCCAAAGATAATGGAGCGGGGATGGCTACGGTGCCACCGGATTAATGATCGGGGAGAATTTCTGGCGGGAACCTTCCAGGTAGGGAGCGATGTAATCCCGGAGGATCGGTTTTATGCCGACGGTCGCCTCATAGTGCTCAGCCGCCTCTTCGAACTTTCCCTGGGTTTGAAGGAGGACGCCCATCCGGAAATGGGCGTCATAACTTCCGGGGGATAGATCCAGCACCCGTTGGTAGTAAGCTATCGCTTCATCGACCTCGTTCATTCTATCCAGAGAATACGCCAGGTTGTAGAGGGCATCGATGTTCTGCGGCATGAGGACGACCGTTTTCTGATAATATTCGACGGCTTTCTGATAATCCTTGTCCGCGAAATAGGTGTTGCCGATATCGCACAGCGTCAAGGGATCATCGGGAGCGATCTGCAGCGTCTGCAGGTACTCTTCCCGGGCTTTGGCGGCCTCCCCTCTCTGGAAATACACCGTTCCGGCCCGGGAATGCTGGATGAAATCGACCACTTTCTGGTCGAAGAAGACCGGCCGGAAAATGAACATCATCATGAACACGCATCCGCCCACGATGCCCAGCGCGCGGTAATCCTTCATTTTTATCTGCTGCCACAGCCACCCAAGCGTATAGGATTCGAATAAAATGAGGAAGGGCAGGACCGAGGCCCGATGCCGGTGGGTCAAAAAGAAAATCAGGGTCATTATGAACTGACTCAAGATCAGCAGGATCGGGTAGACGGTATGCGGATAGATGCGACTGGCGAAGATCATCCCGATGATGCCCAGCGGAGCGATCAGCAGATAGTGATTGAGGTCGAGGAGGTTCTTGAAAAACCGCTGCTGTAAAAGATCGAGGTCATAAGCGGCCTCGTTTTCCGTCCAGAAGGCCAGGAACTTCCGGCGCAGCAGGTCGAGATAGTCTCCCGGGTGCCGAGCTATGAAATTCAATCCCTCCTTCATCCAGAACCCGGACACCTCGGAGGGTTTGAGCCGGCGTTTTAAGTTCATTTCGGCGATGATCTGCTGGTCCTCATCTTGTCCATCATGGGTGGGTCGCAAGAACAGGGGATGTTCATAGAACCCGCTGGCCTGCGGATTGTTCCCCACAAAAAAGCTCAGTCCCGACTGGGCGCTGACCGCGACCCAGTCCCCCCCGATGATCCGGTTGCGCAGGGCGGTGGCGCTCAGCACGACCGCCATCCCGATGAGAAAGGGTACGAGGATGAAAGGCCGGACCACGTACATTTCCCTTCTGAATTTCCAGGCGAGATAAAGGACCAGCAGGATCGCGAAGAACAGGAATTTCCCATCACCCAGGGTCATGATCCCGGTCAGCGTTCCCAGCAGGAACCAGCTCCGCTTGTCCTTTTTAAATTCCAGGTCCAAAATATTCTGGAGAATGAAGAGGCTGGCGGCGATGATCAGCGTCACCGGCATCATGAGCCAGTCGTAATGGATGAGATTGAAGTTGACCGCGCACAGGATGCCGGCCAGGCGTGCGACCTTCTCATCCATGAGCGAGCGCCCCAGCCGATACAAGAGCACGCAGTTCGCCGCGCCCAGCAGGACATTGACCAGGCGGATCAGGAACAATTGCCCGCCGCAAACCAGTTTGAGGACGGCCAGATAATACGGATAAAGCGGCAACCCGAAGAAGACCGAAGGCGGCCGGTTGCGGGCCAGGATGTCCTGCGCCCAGTTGAGGTAGTATTCGACGTCGCTGGCGGGATTTTCGTAGAAGAAATAGTAGGTCTTGACGGCCCACCAGTAAGCCAGCCGCAGGCCCAGGGCCAGCAGGAATAATTTGACGGGGAACGGGATCTGCGAAAGGAAGTTCTTTTTCATGAACGAAAATGGATCATGGCGGCGGCCGTTACTGTTATGGCGGCCGTGTCCACTTTAAGGACCTGGCGTCCGAGACTGATCGGGGCCGCCCCCTTTTTTTGGGCCAGTTCGACCTCCCGGTCCGTGAAATCGCCTTCCGGCCCGATGAAGAAGGTGAGCGTTTTGGGGTTGGAAAGTTTTTGCAGGGCTGTTCTGAGGTGGTGTTTTTTCTCGCCCAAGGTCGGAATGAAGGCCGCGCCATCATCGGGCAATGAGCCCACCGCTTCGGCAAAGGAGCAGATCGTGCGAATGCGGGGAACGGTGTTCCTCGCGGATTGTTTGGCGGCGTTGACGGCGACGGAGCGGTAACGTTCGGTCTTTCTTGCGATCTGTTCTTTCGGGACCTTGATGACGGTCCGCTCGGTCGTCAGCGGAATGATCTCATCCACTCCCAGCTCGGTGCATTTTTCGATGATGGTCTCGAATTTGGACTTTTTGGGTATGGCGCAGGCCAGGACGATCCGGGGTTGTGCAGTGGGCTCCACTTCGACCCTGCCGATCTGAAAGACCACTCTGGCGGGTTCGATCTTCAGGATGGTGGCCGGGGCCTGTTGCCCTTCCCCATCGAAAAGGGTCACGGCATCGCCTTTTTTCAGCCTCAGGACATCCTTGAGGTGATGAATTTCCTGTGCGTCGGAGATCTCTCCTTGGTGAGGATTCTTAGCGAAAGCTTGAGGGAGATAAAAACGATGCATGCGGGAAGCAGTATTTAAATCGAAAGGGTTTATTGAACCGCGCCAAAGTTGTCCGTGCCTCCCCGGGTGACCGCGGATCCGTCAAAGTTGAGCCACATTGTACTGAACCCATCCCCACCGTTGATGGTGTTACGGGTCGCGGTGATCGTGTATGCTATGTCCGCGGAGTCGATCAAGTAGGTGAAATGGCTGCCGGGCGTGAGGCTCGGGTCTTCCACGTCCAAGGTGGTAAAGTCGGAACAGGGCCCGGTGAAGCTGACCCGCATGAGGTAACAGCGTTCCATGGATTGGCGGATGGTGGCGATCGCGTACATCGCTTCCACCCCCCGAGCGTATTCTATCGTGCTGAAAAAACGGGGCATGGCGAGGCTCGCCAGTACGCCAATGATGATGATGACAATCATCACTTCCAAAAGCGTGAAGCCTTTGTGATTGGTTGATCTCATTCCCCTTATCCATGTCAGAAAAAGTAAATTCTCTAGGTTGTCTGGGTTTCGGACGCTGCTGCAGGAATGGAAAATACTCCATTCTAATTAAATTATAGTCGACCGGGGGGCATTTGCAAAAGATTATTGAGAAATCATAACCTAAATTGTTGCATGCGGTTGTGTGTCAAATGCTGATCCGCTCCCTTCTCTGGAAAGAATAATGGATTTGATCCGCCGGCTTTGGCAAACGGGTCGGAAAGAGGATGTTGGGAAGGTCTTCCTTGGAGGTGGATCCGGGAAAAGCGGAATTTTCCTCCTGGCGGGGAGAAGTCGGTTTGGCGAAGATCATGATCGGCTCTTTGATCTTCGGGATTTACCTGAAAGGGAAATGGACCGAGGGGGGATCGAACCCCCGACCTCCTGCTTGCGGAGCAGGCGCTCTCCCAAACTGAGCTATCGGCCCAAAGTATCAGAAAATATTCTAGGAATGTGGGAGTACTGAGGTGCTTATGAATGGGGTGTATAGTAGCAAATCTTTGGCGGGTTGACAAGCTTGCTTATTCTTATGTGCGAAGAACTACGGGATGATCCAGGAATGATAGCCGGGGTAAACACGGGTCTCGACATAATATTCCGGATTATTGAACGGGTCCAGCGCATTACCAGGGATATAGCGATTACGCAAGGCGATACTGACGTAAAAAATTTGCGTGGAGGGATCGATTGGGATGGTTACGTTTATAGAGGTCGACCCTCCCAAATATCGGTCGGTGGCCAAGCATTCGCCGAAGCCTGCCCTAATACAAGTGTACAGGCTATTGTTAATGGCAACTCTTCTGTAGCAGACCCAGTTGTCATCGGAGAAGTCCGTCGGGGTATTGTTATTCACTCCTGAGGAATTTATGTCCCGCCGGACGCACAGGTCGAGGAGGGGGGCATAACAAGGATGGGAGGTCGGGACCTGGCTGGAACGAATGCCGGGGTTGGAAAATGTTCCGGTGGCCATCGAGACGTTCTTTACGATATCGAGCATCATGGCCCCGGTCTGCATGGCCACGAGCCCGGAGCGGGTCGTCGTTTGCTGGCTTTGCTTGGTGGCGAAATCGACGGAAGCGATCCCCAGCATGATGAGGCCAACGAGAATGACCGAGACCATCAGTTCCGTCAAGGTCATTCCCCGGGATGAACGCGCTCCTATCATGGCTCGGTCCAGTTAACGGTGAGGTCAGCTTGCCAAAGATTGGTTCCCGACACTTGGGTTACGACATAAGCGGAAGTATAGGCTGTGCCATTGATCGTGGTGGTCCCTAGACTATGCGTTCCCACGGCCAGATCGGATCCACCATTCCAGGTGCTGGTCGCTGAAACCCAATTTCGGCCGTCGACCTTGGTGCGCAGATCGTCCAGGATCTGCCGTCCATAATAGGCCGCGGTCAGTTTTCGTTCCGAGACCATGGAAGGGCTTCGAATGGCGGCGATGGAAGCGAAAACACCAACGGCGGCGATGGCGAAGATGACGGAGGAAACCAGTACTTCTACGATCGTGAACGCGGACTGGTCGTTTCGTTTGCCGCAGGGATTCATCAAGGGTCCCCCGGGGATATCAGACATAATGGGTTTAAGGGCATGTTCCGGCGCAGGACGGGTTCCCTCCCCCGGTGTTGATGACCGCATTGGTGACCGTCACGGTGAAGGTGGTTGCCGGCCCCCAGCGGACCGCCGTTACGGTAAAGGCCGCTGCGGTAGCGCCGGTAGAGGTGTAGGTCATGCCATTTTCGATGATGTTCAATGCCAGATTGGTGTTGATCGCGGCGGCATCTCCGGTCCCCCAGAAGGTTCCGTACGTGGAGCGGTAGATCTGTTGTGCGCCGTGAAGCGCGATCAAATTGGCTTCCGCGGTACGCCGGTAGGACCGCTCCACGGTTTTTTGGTAATTGGGAATGGCAAATCCAGCGATGACGGCGATGATGATGACCACGATCATGAGCTCTAGGACCGTGAAAGCGGATTGGGATCTTATTTTTGACATGGTATCAGTATCCGATCTTTCCGCATATGCCTCCTGCCCCTCCGGAGCAGGTTACCGTGCCGCCACGCTGGATGACCAGCGTATAAGTTCCATAGGGACCGCCGGCGGACCTCGTGATGGAAGCGGCCGTATCCGTTGGGTTAACAGCGGCCGCAACGGTCGGAGCATCAAAATTGGGGGAAGCGGGTACGGTTAGGTCCAAATTGGCAAGGCTGTTAGTGAAGGCGCTTGCGTTCTCCAAAGCGTAACGATTTTGGGCGCCGAGAAGTGCGGTCAATATCCCCACCCCTTCTCTTGACCTTACGGTTTCCACTGTGGACTGATATCGGGGAATGGCAAGTGCCGCAAGCGCGCCGATGATGATGATGACAATTATGGTCTCTATCAAGGTGAATCCTTGATGCCGTTTGCGGTCAATGGAATTTTTCTTGATCAAACTTAGAAAATGTGAGTTACGGGAGTAAGGAAGGGTTCCGAAGGGGTGGCGAGCGTCAAATGTTATTTTAAGTTTTGAGATTTTCATGGTTGCGAAAAAGCGGGTCAGGCCGTTAGGCCTGACCCGCTTCTGGTTCAAACTAACTTATCCAACTTATTGCACGGCACCGAATGGACCTGTACCGCCTCTGGTAACCACGGTACCGCTGAACATGAGCCACACCGTACCAGTACCTCCACCGCCGTCACGTGTGTTACGGGTCGCGGTGATCGTGTAAGCCGTCGCCGCGGACGTGATCGCGTAGTTGAAGTGGCTGTTGGGCGTGGTATTAGGGTCTTCCACGTCCAAGCTGGCGAAGACGGCACACGGGCCGGTGTAACTGACTCTCATAAGGTAGCACCGTTCCATCGATTGGCGAACGGTGGCGATGGCTTGCATCGCTTCCGTGGCCCTGGAATACTCTACCGTGCTGAAGAAGCGCGGCAGCGCCAAGCTGGCCAGAACACCGACAATGATGATAACGATGATGACTTCCAACAAAGTAAAACCACTACGGTTCTTAAGATTCATTCTATTCCCTCCTGAATTATTTAACCCATTATCTACGTGGGAATTAGCTCAAAACTAACCTGTGCTGCTGGCACTACCTTTTGCGCGTGCGCACATCACCTCCCTTTCTTGTTCAATTAAATTATAAACGATGCGCGGTCTTTTGCAAAAGATATTTGGAATATTTGTAACTCGAATAAGGAGCTTTGGTTAGGACATTTTGGCTTACCCGCCTCCTCGGCCTAATTGGGTGATGTTGAACATCGGAAGGAACATGGCCAAAACGATGACCCCGATGACCGCTCCCATAAAAACCAGCATAATGGGTTCCACCATTGTGGCAAAGCGCTTCATGAACGTTTCCACCTGCCTTTGATAAAAGGCCGAAACGTGTTTGAGCATTTTGCTTAACTCCCCGGTCTCCTCCCCCACCATGATCATCTGGATGGCCATCGGCGGGAAGAAATCGCTCTTTTGCATGGGACCCACGAGCAGTTCCCCCTCCCGAACCCCTTCCTTGATATCGCCAACGATGATCTCGCAGGTTTTATTGCTCACCAAACGTTGCGTGATGTCCAGGGCGTAAAGGATCGGGACGCCGCTGTCGATAAGGATCGACATCTGTGAGGCGAATCGTTCAACGACGATCAATTTGAACATGCGTCCGAACCCGGGCATCGCGAAAAGGAACTTCTCAAACTGCAACTGCCCATGCGGGGTGCTGATGAATTTTTTGATGAGTGTGAAAATCCCAAACCCCCCTCCCACCAGAAACAAAAGTTTTGTTTTGACGAATTTGAATACCACGAGAAGGATGACGGTGATCATCGGTAGCTTGACCCCGAACGACTGGAAAATCGTCTCGAACTTGGGGCCGACAAAAAAGGCGAAAAAGGCAATGGCCCCGCACGCCACCGCGAACAGTATGGCGGGATAGATGATGGCCGAAATGATCGTGGAGTTGAAGGCTTCCTGCTGTTCCATGTAGAACGCGAGTTTTTCGAGAACCAGCGGCATGGTGCCGGAGGCTTCGCCGACCTCGATCAAGCTGACCCAGAACTGATTGAAGACCTTCGGATGTTTGGCCAACGCGGCGCTTAAAGAGGCGCCCTGTTCGACGTCCCGCCGGACCTCATTGAGGATTTCGGAAAAATTCTTGCTTTCGACCTGGGAGACGATGACATCGAGGCTGCGGAGCAACGTGACCCCCGCTTCCAGCATGGTGGCCAATTGGCGGGCGAAGATCAAAAGGTCCTCTAGGACGATATTGGTGTGGGTGAAAGTTCCTGTTTTCTTGGGGGCAGGGGTTGCGGATTCTTGGGCCTTTTTGGCAGCTGCGGTTTTGGGAAGTTGGGCGCGCAGCTCCTGAACACTGACAATGAAATACCCTTGGGCTTGAAGTTTTTCGATGAGCCCTTCTTGATCATTGGCCTCGGTGGTTTCGGTGATGGGTTTGCCGTTGGCGTCTTTGGCCACATAAGTGAATCGGGGCACGGGTGGTGTTCCTTTCAGCGGAGGCCGCTTACATCATGGCGGTGATACTTAAAATCTCATCGAGACTCGTTAATCCGTCTTCCACGCGTCTGAGACCGCTCTCAAACAGCGTAAGCATACCATTTTTGCGCGCCGCGTCACGGATGTCGGTATAAGTGGCCTTTTTGGCGATCAACTGGCGGATGGTATCATCGATCGGAAGAACTTCCGGGATGACGACCCGGCCCTTATAGCCGGTATGATTGCATTCGTGGCATCCTTTAGCCCGGTAGATGAGATCGGATTTGAATTTGAGGCCGCCGGTTTGCTCCTCAGTCGGTTCGTAAGGTTCTTTGCATTTTTGGCATAGACGCCTCGCCAATCTTTGTGCCACGATCATGATTAACGACGGCGTCAGGAGATACGATTCAATGCCGATGTCCAGTAGTCTCGTGACCGCGGAAGAAGCGTCGTTGGTGTGCAGCGTGCTCAGGACGAAGTGGCCCGTCAGGGCGGCCCGAACGCAGATCTGCGCGGTCTCCAGGTCACGCACCTCGCCGACCATGATGACGTCGGGGTCTTGACGCAGGAAGGCCCTTAAGGCCGAGGCGAAGGTAAGACCGATTTCCGATTTGATGCCGACCTGATTGATGCCTTCGATCTTGAACTCAACCGGATCCTCAACGGTCATGACGTTCTTTCTTGGATCGATGGTCTCATTGAGAGCGGAATAAAGGGTTGTGGATTTGCCGCTGCCGGTGGGGCCCGTCACAAAGAACAAACCGTAAGGGGACTTTAGGGATTTGCGCAAGAGTTCCAGTTGCTGGCCGTCGAACCCCAGGCGGCTGAGCTCCAGCGGGACCGCGTCCTTGTCCAGGATACGCATGACCACCTTTTCTCCCCAGACGGTCGGGATGGTGGAGACGCGCAGATCGACGGTCCGGTTTTCCAGCTTGGCGCCGATCGCTCCGTCCTGAGGAAGACGTTTTTCAGCGATGTCGAGCTTCGAAAGGATCTTGATACGCGAGACGATCGGCAAGTGAAGATGCCGCGCCGGGGGCGGGATATCATAAAGAGAGCCGTCAATGCGATAACGCAGGCGGATCCGGTCTTTGAAAGGTTCAATGTGGATGTCGCTTGCGCGCTCATCGATCGCCTGGCGAATGATGAGGTCCACCAGTTTGATGACCGGGGCTTCTTCCGCTTTCGCAATGAGTTTGTCGAGACTGAGTTGAGCTTCTTGGGAGGATGATTCGGATTCATGCGTGAGCGCGGTGTTCGCGGTCGTTTCTGCGTCATAGGTGTTCTGTACGGCCTGCCCGAGAAGCGCGCCGCCACTGGTCTTGATGATGCCGTAAAAGGATTCCATGGCCTTGATGATGTCCGTTTTGGTGGCCAGGACCAGATTGATCTCGCAGCCGGAGATCTTCTTGAGATTGTCGTTCAGCATAAGGTCCAGCGGATCGTACACCGCGACCGTAAGAACTTTGTCGCCTGCGGAAAGCGGCAGGACGATGTTCTTTTCGGCGAACTCTCGGGGGACCAGCTTTTCCAGATTTTGATTCAATTGGGGTTTGAGAAGGTCGTTTTTCTTGGATGAATAAGGAAGCAGGAATTGAGTGGCGAGGGCCACCACGATATCATCTTCTGTGACGACCCCTTGTTTGATGAGGACCTCCCCGATGCGTCCCTTGGTCTGCTTTTGGGAAGCGATGGCCTCCTTGAGCTGATCCTCGGTAATGATGCCCTGCTGAATCAGAATCTCGCCCAACTTTAAGTGCGCCATATCCCCTCTTAGTGCAAGTCAAAACTTCCGGTCGCCGGATTGTCCGGGTCGACCAAGGTGCAGCAAATCTAATTTTCCAAGATCAAAAGGGCTTTATCAATCTCTTGTTTCCGGCGTGCGGGGATCTCCTGCTCTCGGGACAGCGGTTGATAGGGCTCTTTGGTTTTCAAGGCACTTTCAACATTCTCCTCCGCAAGTATATGCGGCGTGATAAAGATTATCAATTCCCGTTCCACTTCACTTTCATCGTTGTGCCGGAAAGCCCGGCCCAGAACGGGGATGTCACCCAAGAACGGCACTTTGTTGATGATGGTGGTTTTATCGCTGCGCACAAGTCCGCCCAGGATGATCGTATCCCCATTGTTGACTTTTAAAATGGATTGGGTTCCCCGTTCTTCCGGATCCTTGAAGGTCTGTCCCTGGAAGGTGGCACCTTGCCTGGCTTGGATGACCCGGGGTGCGATCGCCATGGTGATCTCCCCGGTCAAGAGATTGGCTTGCGGGGTGACGGTCAGGAAAACGCCCGTTTCGACGCGTTCCGCTTCCACGGTCGTTGTTCCCGTGGACCCTCCGGTGCTGGTGGCTTCCTGGGTAACCCCGATGGCTTCATTGGTGGAAATCTTTATCTCGGCCGTTTCGTTGTTGAGGGTCAGTATCCTTGGTCGGGCGAGATTCTTGGTCTTGCTGTCCGTTTCCAAGAATTGCAAGGTCATCTCGAGACCGGAGGCATTGATGGTGCCAACGGTGTACGCTGGATCATCCGCCAGTCCTTTGTCGAGCAGCTGGTTCTGATTCCAGGGATAAAGGTGCTCTCTTTGCGCTCCTGTAAAGGTCAATGGCGTTGCCCCGAACTTTACCCCGATCAGGTCCGCAAGATTCTTGGAGACGTCCAGCATCTCGACCTCGATCAGGATCTGGGGGATGGGAACGTCAAGTTTCGCCAGGGTCTGTTCGATCAACGGGAACTGGCTGGGGTTGTCGGTGATGATCAGGCTGTTGGTCCGGGGGTCCTCAACGATGCTGGCCCCGGTCGTCATGACGGTCCGGAGGGCGGCGACCAGACCAATTGTGGTAGAAGTCCCTCCTGAGGAAGAAGCCGCGCCAGCTCCGCCCCCTCCCGCTTCGATCGTAAGGGTCTTGGTGATCTTGGAGGAACCAACGGATGCGTGTTTCAACCGGTATATGCGGGTGATCGTATTCTTTACGGGTCGGTCGAGCGTTTTGACGATAAAAATTCCGCTTCCCGAATCCAGTTCATAACCCAAACCATGAGCGGTGAGGATCCTTTCCAGCGCCTCCTCTACCGGGACGTCTTTTAAGAACAAGGTGATTCTTTTGTTGGCCACCTCTTGGGAACCGATGAAATTCAACCCCGACTGTTGCGAAAGGATTTTTAAAACATCGATCAGATTGGCATCCTTGAAATCCATGGAGATCTTTTGCGAGAATTCGGGATAGATGAAATGGTCAGCGGTATCGGTTTCGCTCGAATTCTCCGCTGCCATGGGCGGAGCGCCGCTCCAGCTTGCAAGCGCCCAGATGATTCCGAGCGATATTAGAAAGATCTTTGATCTACTCATGGGTTTTCCCCTCATGGCTGGTTATTTGTACAGGACCTTAAACCTTTTTCCTTGGAATAGAACTTCGATGCCGAATTCATTGATATCCATAATCTCCGCGTTGTCCACGGTGTCACCGATGCCCACCACTTTGTTGTTGATGATCGCTTGCGGTGTTGGGGAATCCCAGATGATTCCGTTGATGGTGAATGTCGGAACCCGGATCTCCACAGGCTTGACTTCCTTCTTGGGAGGCGGTGCCTCCTTTTCTTCCGGGATCTTCCCCTCCGTTTGGTTCACCGGTGGCGGCGGTGGCGGTGGCGGTGGCGGAGGTGGGGGTGCGACCGGTGATGGTAATTGTTCGATAAAAGGATTCCTCAATGCCTTGATGTCCTGGTCGGATATGTGCATGTCCTCATCGGCCGCTTGATCGGATTTCAATTCAGCTTGTTGATCCGTTTTCGGCTCGACCTGCTTACCGGAGCTCAGGTCGTCTTTCTTATCGTTCTTATCGGGCTCTTGGGTGTTTCCCTTGTCCTGCTTATCGGGTTGTATTCCCTTATCGCTCTTGCCGGATTTCCGGTCGGTTTCCTTGTCAGGATTTAAATTGGTTTCCTGGTTGGTCACCGCTGCCTGGGTGAAAGTTTGTCCGAAAGCGATCAGGCTTCCCGCACAGATGAAGAGAAAAAGGACTCGGATGGTCATTCTTTGGAATATTTCACTAGGTCGATATCGATCTGGGCCGAGACGGATTCCTTATCCTCCTCGGCGGAAGCGGCTTCACCGCTGTTGGTCGTTTGCGCCTTCGCGGCGCTGGTCCACCGGTCCACCCTGAGGTTCTCCGAGCTCTCTTCGATGCTCCGGATGAAAGTCACCATATCCTGGTAATTATTGGCCGTCACGTTCAGGCTTAGAATGGTTAGTGTATGGAATTTCTTTTTGATCTCCTTGGGCGGCGAGAAATTGGAGATCTGAATGCTGTGCTCGCCGGCCAATTCCGTCACCCGGCCCATCAGGTCATCCGTTGGAAGCCCTGGGGGAAGATCGGCCAGGAACTGCGAATACTCCTTTTGAAGATCATCATGGGCTTTGATGCGGGCGACCTTTTTTCCCAATTCTTGGATCTTTTCCTGAACCTTCTTTTCTTCCAGAAGTCCGCCGGCAACAACTTTGATCAGGATGAAAAATGAAATACCGGTGATGATGAGTTGGATCAGAAGGTCGGGCTTTTGCAGAAGATTTTCCTGGATCTTCGCAAGGTCGATGTCTTTAATATTAATTTTGCTGAGATCTGAGATTTTCATCACGATTATTCGCAGTCGATCTTAAAAGCCGTCACCTGATAATTTTCCATGGGTTGAGCATTGGCGGAGAGTTCAACCTTGTGGAAATTCTTCGCAAAGAAAGGGTCGGTTTTTAACTTCACTTTGTAGTTATTGAGGAGGCGTAGCTGTTGATTAGGGTTGCTGTCGTAAGCATAGCCGGTGAAATTCAAGGTAATCCGATAGGTCATTTTTTGTTGGTCAGCTTCCGATTCGGCCGGGAGTCCCCATAAGAAGTTGAGCTCGGCTTTGGTGATATCCACATATTGGACCTGCAGATTGCTGAGCCAAACCCCCGGGGGAAGAGTTTTCGGAATCTTGGTAAGCAGGAAAGTCATGTGGCTGGTGGTGCGGATGGTTTTATAATCGTCCAGTCTGTCCTGAACAGATTTGATCTTCTCTTCGATCTGCTCAACGGGAAGATCTTTGAAAATCCCTCCCTGTTCGGTAAGCTTTTGCAATTTGCTTTTTGAACCGCCGATCAATAAGTTGCTTCCGACGAAAGCCATGATCAATAGCCCTGCGCAGACGCCGGCGGTCTTGGCTATCGCGAGGATATTTTCTTTTGACAGCTTGAATTGGAACTCGGATTTTGACGTTTTGCTCACCGGTTGCGTCAAAAAGTCAAACTTTATCGCGAGCGGCACCGAATCCCGCAGGCTCACGCCGAAGGCGTTGAGCAGATCGATGGAGACGACCTCCGGCAAGTTAAGGGTCTCTTTGACTCCAACGGAAGTCGCGGGGATCCCCAGATCATTGCCGATATTTTGGGCCATTTCGGCGGATTCGGTCTCTGACACGGTGATGATGCTGGTGACCTTTTCTTGATTGTATTGGCGGCCGTAATAATCCAGCGAGATGCGGATTTCGTTGAAAAGGCGGGCGTTGGCAATCTCCGGATCGGCGTCCTCTTTGGTCTGGTTCGCCGGGGACAACTTGAAGTCCCGGATGAACTGGGGCATCCCGTGATCGACGATGGTGATTTTTCCTTCCTTCTGGTTAGTTTCCACAACGGCGATTTTCTGGTCCAGGGGAAGTTTGTTCTTGAAGATGAGAACCCGCACCAAACTTAAGGACGACGGCTCGATGAAGGTGACCTTTAGGCCGGCTTGTCCAAGGACGTTGCAGTATTTATACAGGATGTCGTTGCGGGCCGCGACGAAGAGCACGCGGATCTTGCGGATGGCCTTTTCGTTAAACGTTACCGGATGAAATGTATAAGCAACCTCCTCCAGTTTGAAGGGGATATATTTTCTCGCTTCGAATTCGACCACGTTCTTGACCTCGCTGGCATGCACCCAGGGGATCACAAAGGAACGGAATATGATGTCCTTGGCGGGGATCGCCAGACTGGCATCGCCGGGCAGTATCTTTTGTTCACGCAGGTTCTTTTGGATCAGGGCGGTGATGCGGATCTCCTCGGGAACGTCTTTGCTCGCAGCGCTGGGCTGCGGTTCGAAGAGACTGTGGGGGGCGGAAAAATACTTGGCCGGAGTTTGATTTTCCGACTCCACGATGGAGAAGATTTGATTGCCGAAATGGACTCCCAGCCTTTTAGTCATGATTTTGCGAAGAGGTTCGGGTTTGCGACCGAAGCCAGCGGTCGATCTCTTTTTTGTCAAAACGCCAGACGCCGCCGATCTTCATGCCCGTTATCTTATTGTCGCTGAGCCAGTTATAAATCGTCTGCTTTTTAAGCTTAAGATAGCGGGCCAATTCCCCAACGTCCATGAGATGACGCATAGGCACCTGTGGCGAGATTAACAAAATAATATTATTAATCTCATTAGACTATAACGCTTTTACTTTGTCAAACGGATTTCCAAATTATTTGCGGGAAAATGCGGGAAATTGGGGAAAATCAATAATTGGAGGAAGTTGAAATGATGGGCAGGGTTCCGCTAAGGCCGCTGCCGGCCGTTCCGTAGCCGGCAGTTATAGTGTAATCCTTTCCGTCAAGACTCAGGGGGTAAGTGCCGCCTCCGAAGGTGATTCCTCTGTATGCCAGGTCGAAATAGTAAAGATTTATGGCGGTCTGCCACTGTTCATTCTTGATGCGGTCGATCTGGCGTTGGCCGATGGTGATCTGGCTGACGTTGGTGCTCACGATGCCGATGACGAAGATCATCATGATCGCGGTGACGGACAGGACCGTCAGCAGGATGATTCCTTGTTTGTTCTTGGCGGAGCGTTCAGTGCTCACGGTTTCCGGCCCTCTCCCGGGTTGACGGACAGATAACTTTGACAACGCGGACATACCTTCAAATGAGATCTCTGGTAGTCGAAAAACAGGTGCGTGCAATAAGGACATTGCTCCAAGAATTCGGAGCGCTCAAAGATCTCTTTGTCCCCGTTAGAATTATAAAATATCCATTTTCCAATAACAAGCGCGAGCCCAAAAAAGATATAGCTGGAAACGGCCCAGGCCGCATCGACGGAGATCATTGGGTCGTCCTCAGGGGGATGTATTCCGGGGCCGCTTCGGGGGAGTTTTGGGGGCTGGCGGGGGACTCTTCGGATCCCGTCCCGTTTTCTTCCGCTTCGGGGGAAGCGGTCTTGAGATAGGTCTTTTCATCTCGAAATTCCGGGCGTTTTTGAGCGGCCGGTTTATCCAAGCGACCCGGCTGTTGGAACGCCGCGGGGGTTTTGTCAAGTGAACGGTCTTCTCCCCGGAATTTGTCGCGCGTCCCTCCCCCATGCTCCTGAAAATCGACGTCTTGCCGCTGCAGGATGGAACCGAGAAAGGTGAAGGCCGGTCGCCGCGGCTCGCTCCGGGGCCGGAAAGTGAAGATGAAGACCGATCCGGCAAGCAGGTGGAACACGATCGAGAACAGCAGCGTATTGGTGAAATGCGGTTTCATCAGGGGTGCCGGGGTTATTGCTCTTCGTTAGTGGCGATGTTGATGCGCTCTATGCCGAGTTCACGGCAAAGATTCCAGACCTCAACGATCCGGCCCACGGAAGATCGCCGGTCCGCCTTGATCAGCAGCAGACGATTCTTGGAAGTGAGTTTGGCCAGTTCCCTGCGAAGTTCCTGCGAGGTCAGGATCTGGTTGTTGAAGGACAGCACATCTTCGCCGGAAATGATGACGACGATGCTTTCTTCCTTGATGATGTCGCTGGTGATCGTGCGGGGCAATTTGACGTTGATGCCTGCCTGGACCGCAAAGGCGGACGTCAGCATGAAGAATATGAGCAGTTGAAAAACGACATCTACCCAGGGGACGATGTCGATCGGTCCCAGCCCGTATTCCATGGGGGCTCGGCGTTCAAATCTCAAGCGAAGGTTCCCCTCTTTTGATCTTTTTAGCGTAATCGGTCTGGGATAACTGCGTTAAAAAATTGACCATCTCGGTCGCGGCCCGTTCCATCTCCAGAACTATGCCGTTGGTGCGGCTCACGCAATAATTGTAGGCCAGGTAGGCGGGGATCGCGACCAGCAGTCCGGCCACGGTGGTGATCAGCGCCTCCCAGATCCCGCCGGCAAGATCGATCGGGCTTATCGGATTCAGGGCGGTGGCTTTCACCTGAATGGTGTGAAAACTTTCGGCAAGGCCAATGACCGTTCCCAGGAGGCCAAGCAAAGGAGCGATATGCGCGATTGTCGAAAGGATTCCCAGACGCTGTTCCATTCTCGGAATTTCGTAAAGACTGACGCTTTCCATGGCTTCTTTGATCTCTTCGGCGGTCGTTCCGGATTGCAGGATCGCCGCTTTCAATATCTTGGCGACCGGCGAAGCATGGTCTTCACAGCGTTTTACGGCCTCTTTGGTCCGGTTGTCCTTCAGGTCGTTGAAAATGTCGGATTTCAACTGGTTCAGGTTGCCCTTCAACGTCGAGAGATACCAGAGTTTTTCGACCATGACGGCCACGGCGAACAAGGAGCACAACAAGATCGGCGCCATGAGTGGCCCCCCTGCTTTGATCAACTCCCAGCCGTTCATTCCCCACGCACCCATAGGTTCTCCTTTAACTCCTGATGAAGTTTTATTGAATGCCGATGTTGGATTGGATCCAGTCGAGACGTTCCTGGGCGAATTTGACCTCATCGGTGCCCAGTGCGATGACCTTCTGGTAAATCGTTTTGGCGTTCGCCCAATCTTCCTGATTCTCGAAGATGCGGCCCACGCGTAAATAGGCCTTGGTCACCCAGTAGGTCTCTTTGGGATAGAGGTAAGGGATCTTCAGATAAGCCTCCACGGATTCGTTGGTCTTGTTCATGAGCTCATAAACGTCCCCGGTCTTGAATTGCAGTTCGGCATTGGTGATCTCGCTGAGGCCCAATTCGGAATTCAGGGCCTGCTCGAGCGCCGCCCGCGCGTCCTCGAATTTCCGGTCGGTGATGTACGCCGCGGAGATCTTCAGATACGCGTCCCGCTTCATTTCCGGGCAATTGACGGCGATGGTCTTGTAGGTCTCGATGGCGGTGGTGAGGTCCAATTCCTTGGAAAAGATCTCGGCGATGGCGAGCTTGGCCTTGGCGTACAGTTCCTTGTCCTGCGGATCGTCGATCACTTTGTATTCATTGATGGCCTTGTCGAAAAATCCCTGTACCTGATAGGCCTGCCCCAATTTGTAATGCGCGAGGGAAAGCTGTTTGTTGTTGGGGAAGTTCGCGATGACCTGCTGATAGAAGTCGATGGCGCTCTCGAACTCGGAATTCTCCAAATAATAATCCCCCAGCCACATCATGGCGTTGAGGGCGGTTTCCGTCTGCGGATATTTGTAGATGATGATCTTGAACTTCTTGACGGCCTCTTTTGCGTCACCGGTCTTGTACAGCGCCTTGGCGCTACCCAGCTCGCTTTGCTGGGTGAGCGTCGGGTCATCCGTGAAATCCCGGATGATCTTGTCGAACGTCTTGAGGGCCCCGGCGGAATCTTCCAGGTTATACTGGGAAAGCGCGAGGATGTAATGGGCCTCGGGGATGAGTTCAGGGCTCGAGGAAGTCTCTTTAAGGAAGCTTTCCACCTGCTCCTTGGTCCTGGCCCAATCGTTTTTCTTGAAATAGGCCACCCCCAGATAATACAAGCTGTCCGTCAGAAATTTGCTTTTGGGGAAATTGGCGCGCAAGGTCTGGAAGGAAAGGGTCGCGGCATCGATCTTGCCCATCTTCAGCAACGCGATCCCCTGTCGGTACTGGACGTAATCGCTGTAAAGACTGTCGGGATAATTCTGCAGGATCCGGTCGTAAACCTCCAGCGCTTTGTCCAGATTGCCGGCGTCCTGATAGGCGTCGCCGATCTGGGTCAAGGCCGAGACCTTGACGGTCTTGTTGTCGGTACGGTCCATGATCATCTCGAAGTTTTTGATGGCCGCATCGATCTGGCCGCTTTTGAGCTGGGCCCAGGCCAGGCCGAAATACGCCTTCTCGATCAATTCCTTCTGGTCCTCCTGCGCCGCGAAATTTTGCAGGAGCGTCGTGTAGGTGGCGATGGCGGCCGGGTAATCCTTCAGCATGTACTGCATATTGGCCTTCCCGAGATAGGCGTCGACCAGGCGCGGGCTTTTGGGAAAATTGTCGATGAGGGTGTTATAGGCCTCCAGGGCCTTCGCGTGGTCGCCCATCTCGGTATAAAGACTGGCCTCCCCCAGAAAAATATCGTCGGAAAGCATTTTTTTCTCGCCCGCCGTCGCTTTGGCGTCCGCAAAGGCCTGCTGGGCGTTGGGGTAATCGCCCTTTTTGAAGAAACTCCAGCCCATGCTCACCTTGGCCATGACGACCAGTTTGGGATCGAGGGAGATCTGCGAAGCCTTGCCGTAGTAGGTGATGGCTTCCGAGTAATTGGGTTGATAGTAATAGGATTCGGCAATGTAAAAGAAGGCCTGATCCTGGCGGTTGGATTTGGGGTACTTGATGATATAGTCCTGGAACCGTTCGATGGCCTCGGCGTAGGAACGAAGATTGTATTCGCATTCGCCGGCCTTGAAGTGCGCGTCCTCGGTCAACTGGTGCTCGGGGAATTTCTGGATGAGTTCCTTGAAGGTGTCGAGGGCCAGGAGGTATTTTTTCTGCTCGAAGTAGGTCCAGGCGAGCGAGTAGAAGGACTGCGGCGTGTAAGGGGATTTCGGGAAGAGATTGATGACTTCCTTATAATACTGTTCCGCCTTGGCGAAATCGGAGCCCTTGAGGTACGTTTCCCCCAGCCAGAAGAGCGTCGCGTCCTTGAACTCCTGGGAATCGGTCAGCCCCTGGAAGATCTCGAACGCTTTGAGGTATTGGGTTTTGAAGAAATAACATTGACCTATGAGCAGCTTCGCCTGCGTCTTTTTTTCCGACTCCGGATATTTTTCCAGGAAATCGTTGATGTAACGGATGGCTACGTCGTAAAACCCGTCGTCGAAGGCCCGCTGGGCGATGACGAAGAGCTCTTTCTCCTGCTCTCCCGGCGCGGCGGCCGATTGAGCGCGAACCGCCGTTGGCGATAGGAACATCAGGGCGAGAAGGATGGGAAGCGATCGGTTGCGAAGGGTGATGAACATGAGGCCCATTATAACAGGTTTGGATTCATTTTCCAACGACGACGGCGGAAGCTTTCGTGGAATGTGCCGGTGCAGGGGCCTGCAGAAATTCTTTGAGATATTTACCGGTGTGGGAAGTCCGATGGCGGATCAGGTCTTCCGGTGAACCGGTGAAGACCACCTCTCCTCCCCGGTCGCCGCCGTCCGGGCCCAGGTCCACCACGTAGTCGGCGGTCTTGACGACCTCCAGGTTATGTTCGATGATAAGGACCGTGTTGCCTTTGTCCACCAGCCGCTGCAGGACCGCGAGAAGTTTATCGACATCGGCAAAATGGAGGCCCGTCGTCGGTTCATCCAGGATGTACAGGGTCTGGCCGGTCGAGGTCTTGCACAGTTCCGAGGCGAGCTTGACGCGTTGGGCCTCTCCTCCCGATAAGGTGGTCGCCGACTGGCCCAGCTTGATATAACCCAAGCCCACGTCGAGCAGGGTCTGCAGGGTGTTGTTGATGCGCGGGATGTTCTCGAAGACCGTGAGGGCCTGCGCCACCGACATGTTGAGGACCTCCGCGATGTTCTTTCCCTTGAAATGGACGTCGAGGGTCTGTTCGGTGAACCGCAGGCCATGGCAGATCTCGCACTCGACATAAACATCCGGCAGAAAATGCATTTCGATCTTGATGATGCCGTCGCCTTCGCAGGCTTCACAGCGTCCGCCTTTGACGTTGAAGCTGAAGCGGCCCGGCTTGTATCCGCGCATCTTGGCCTCGGGCGTTTGGCTGAAGAGGTCCCGGATGGGGCCGAAGACGCCGGTGTAGGTCGCGGGGTTGGAGCGCGGCGTGCGCCCGATCGGGCTTTGGTCGACCACGATCACTTTGTCGAGCTGTTCGATGCCTTCGATCTTTCGGTGTTCGCCGGGCCGGTCTTTGGCGTGATAGATCTTTTGGGCGAGGGCTTTATAGAGAATGTCATCGATGAGCGTGGATTTTCCCGATCCCGAGACCCCGGTCACGGTGATGAACGTTCCCAGAGGCAGTTCGACGTCGATGCCTTTGAGATTATGCTGGCGGGCGCCGAAGATCCTTAGTTTCTTCGCGGCGGTGATGTTACGGCGCTGCCGCGGTGTGGGGATGGAGAGCTCTCCCCGCAGATATTGGCCGGTGAGGGAACTCTTTGATCTCAATAGCCCGGGGACGTCCCCGGCGTAGATCACCTCTCCCCCGTATTCCCCCGCGCCGGGGCCCAGATCGATCACGAAGTCGGCGGCGCGGATGGTCGCCTCGTCGTGTTCCACCACGACCAGACTGTTGCCCAGGTCGCGCAGGGACTGCAGGGTCGCCAAGAGCCGTTCGTTGTCTTTCTGGTGCAGGCCGATGCTGGGTTCATCGAGGATGTAAATGACGCCGACCAGTCCCGACCCCACCTGGGTCGCCAGTCGGATGCGTTCCGCCTCCCCGCCGGAGAGCGTAGCGCTGCGGCGGTCGAGCGTCAGATACTCGAGGCCGACGTTAATGCAGAAATCCAGCCGGCGGATGATCTCCTTGAGGATAGGTTCGCTGATGGTCTTCTGGTCCCGGGAGAGCGGCAGCTCATGGAAGAACCGCCGGGCCTCTTTGATGTTCAGGGCGGCGGCCTGCGCGATGTTCTTCTCGGCGATCTTAACCGCCAGGGATTCTTTTCTGAGGCGGTCGCCCTGGCAGGCCGGGCAGGGCAGGACGGACATGAACTTGGAAAGCTCGTCCTTGAGCCATTCATTGTCCGTCTCGCGGAAAAGCCGTTCCAGGTACGCCAATACCCCTTCGAATTTCCTTCCCCAGACGATGTCCTCCGAGCCGTGGAGTATTATTTTTTTGAATCGTTTATCGAGTTTATGGAAAGGGATGTTCTGGTCGACGTCGTATTCGTGCGCGATTTCCCGGAAGACCGCTTTGTAGTAGAACATGAATCCCCGCCGTCCGTGCGTGTAAGGAACGATGGCTTGGACCCAGGGCTTGGTCGTATCCGGCACGATCAATTCCTGATCGATCTCCATTTTGGTGCCGAGGCCGTTGCAATCCGGGCAGGCGCCATAAGGCGAGTTGAAAGAAAAAATGCGGGGCTCGATCTCGGTGAGGCTCACGCCGCAATCGACGCAGGCGTAATTTTCGCTGAAGATCTTGTCCGCGGCCTTGCCGTTGAAGTCGACGATCAAAAGTCCTTTGCCGGTCTTGAGGGCCGTTTCCACCGAGTCGGTGAGCCGTTTTTTGATGTCCGGTTTGATGGTGAGGCGGTCCACCACCACTTCGATGTGATGGACCTTGAACTTGTCGAGCGCAAGCGTCTCTCCGACCTCCTGGATTTTTCCGTTCACCCGGATGCGGGCGAAGCCGGCTTGGGCGACCTGTTTGGGGATCTGGCGGTATTCCCCTTTGCGGCCGCGCACCAGGGGCGCCAGAAGATTGATGGCGGTGCCGGCGGGAAGCCGCAGGATCTGCCCCACGATCTCGGGAGCCGTTTGGCGTTCGATCTTTTTCCCGCATTCCGGACAATGCGGTGTCCCGACCCGGGCGAACAAAAGTCTCAAGTAGTCATAGATCTCGGTCTGGGTCGCGACCGTCGAACGGGGATTGCGGCTGGTGGTCTTCTGTTCGATGGAGATCGTCGGGGAAAGGCCTTCGATCGATTCCACGTCCGGCTTTTGCAATTGTTCGAGGAATTGCCGGGCGTAGGCCGAGAGGCTTTCGACGTAGCGCCGTTGCCCTTCCGCGTAGATCGTGTCGAAGGCGAGCGAGGATTTTCCGGAGCCGCTGAGGCCGGTGACGACCACGAGCTGGTTGCGGGGGATCTTGAGGCTGATGTTCTTAAGATTATGTTCCTTGGCCCCGCGGATAGTGATGAATTCGCTTTGCATGATAAGACGCCGTTGATGATAAAAGAATACTGTCCTTCAGGAGAGGGGTTTGCCTGGAGTCGGGTGGAGAACAAGCGGGTTGCAATGGTCTCCCGTTGTGTGGGGCTGCCTGCAAGGCGGCCCCACACAACGGGAGATGGATGAATCCGGAACTATTTTCTTTTGGCTGCTTTCTTCTTTTTGCCGCCTCGGACCATCTTGGCACAGGAGATATCTCCGTGCTTGTCGATGAAATAGAGGTATCCGGCCATTTTCTTGACGCCGACCTTGGCGACCTTCTTGGCCGAGCCGCCCTTTTTGGCGCCCCGGGCCATTTTGGCGCAGGAGACGTCCCCCCGCTTATCGACAAAGTAGAGATACCCCTTTTCCTTCTTCACACCGACTTTCGCGACTTTTTGAGCCATGTGTTTCTCCTCCTCTTGTTGGGTTAAGTTCCGATTTTGACCCCTTGAAGATATTGTTTGAGCGTTTGGATGGCCGAAAGCACGGCCAGATAGCTGGTTTTGGGATTGTCCGGACACACCACGTTATCGGTGGTCGTTACCATCCGTCCGAAATCCCCGATCACTTCGATCTCGTGGGAATTGGTGTGAAAGATGGGTGAGGTTACGATGCGTATGGACATCTTGTTCTTGGCTCGGGCGGCCAGCGCCAGGGTCGCCGCGACGTTGATGTTTTTTGGGAAATGTTTGACCGCCGCATCGACGTCGCCTTCAAAGATGGTGGTCTCCTGGGTGATGCGGTCCAGGTCGATCCCCTTCTCCTTAATATAGGGGGTGTCGATGAATCCCGCCGGCGGTTTCCGCGTCGTCAAAGTGATCCGCTTGATGCCCACCTGGCTTGCGGCCTTGATGGCATCAAGGCCG
>JAHFFX010000123.1 GCA_023247755.1 Candidatus Omnitrophota bacterium
CACCGGAATGATCGTTTACCAGATCATGAAACGCATCGAGGACCATCTTCTGGAAGTAACGCTCACGGTCGTGCTGACCTTCGGGGCCCCCTTGCTTGCGGAGGCGTTCCACTTTTCCGGGATCATCGCGGTCGTGACCGCCGGGTTGATCATCGGCAATTACGGGCGGTTCTATTCGATGGGCGAGAAAACGCGTGCGACGGTCGAGACGTTCTGGGAGGTCGTGGACTTCATCGTGGATTCGCTGCTGTTCCTGGCGATCGGCGTTCAGCTGCAGGCGATCCCCAATGACCGGGTGTTCGCCATTTTCGGCAGGCCATTCCTCGTCGGGATCGGGGCGGTGCTGCTGGCGCGGGCGCTGGCCGTCTATCCGGTCGTTTGGGGCTTGCGGCATGATCGCAAAAAAGAGGACATCCCGGAATCCTGGGCGCATGTGCTTTTCTGGGGCGGCTTGAAGGGTTCCATCCCGATGGCGCTGGCCATCAGTCTGCCGGAAGGATTCGCGTACCGGACGCTTTTCATGGCCATGGCGTTCGCGATTGTACTTTGCAGTTTGGTGGTGCAGGGATTGAGCTTAAAGCCGATCCTGGCGGCGATACGGCTCAATAAGATCCGGGCGGTCTCGCCGGGATTCGGCAAGAGCGGGGAAGGGGATTACGTCCATGATCCGTGATCCGGCCCTCCTGGCTGCGTTCCTGCTGGCCGTCGAGACGTCGGTCCTCTGGATCGCTTCGCAAAAACGTTGCGAGCGCTGGTTCAGCTTTCTGCCTTCGATCTTCTGGATGTATTTTCTGCCGATGCTGGCGGCTTCGGCGGGGCTGATCGACGCCAAAAGCCCCCTGCTGCCCGCGATCGCCAGCGCCCTGTTGCCGTGCGCGCTGGCGCTTTTGTTGATCTCGGTGGATCTGCCGGCGATCTTCCACTTGGGGCGGGACGCGCTTATCATGTTCTTTGCGGGCAGCGCCGGCATCGTGGCGGGTGTGCCGCTCGCCTTTTTTTTGATGAAGGAAAAGGTGGGGCCGCAGATGTGGTCGAGCTTCGGGGCGCTTGCCGGTTCCTGGACCGGGGGCTCCGCCAATCTCATTGCGGTGAAAGAAGCGTTCCGCGCGCCGGACGCGGTGTTCATGCCGATCGTGATCGTGGACACCATCGTGCCGTACGTGTGGATGGGGATGCTGGTGACGCTCGCCGGGACCCAGATCATCTTCGACCGCTGGAACCGATCCGAGCGCCGGGTGCTGGATGAACTGTCCTCCCGCATCGGTCATGCCGCTTCGGGCGCGGCAACGGTGCAATGGCGATGGGACACGACGGCCGCGATCCTTTTGCTCGCGATCTCGATGGGTTTCGTTTCCGGTGTTCTGGGGAAGGCCCTTCCCCAGATCAAGAACGTCACGACGGCATTCACCTGGACGGTCATCATCGTGACCACGCTGGGGCTGGCCTTGTCCTTTACGCCGGTGAGAAAGCTCGAACGGTTCGGCACCGCGAAGCTGGGTTATTTCATCTTGTATTTTGTGCTGACGTCGATCGGCGCCCGGGCGGACATATCGAACCTCAAGGCCACGGGGTATCTGATCCTTACGGGCGTGATGATCGTGCTGTTTCACGCGGCGGTGCTCCTGGCGGTGGGACGCTGGATCCGCGCGCCGCTGTTTCTGGTGGCGACCGCGAGCCAGGCGAACATCGGCGGCGTCGCTTCCGCCCCTATCGTTGCGGAGATTTATCAAAAGGGTATGGCGCCGGTGGGACTCTTGCTGGCGATCCTGGGGAACGTTTTGGGAACTTATTTCGGAATTTTGGCGGGACAGCTGTGCCGGCTGGTGATTTAAGGTCGGATTCTTCGTCGTCTAAGAAATGTTCCTAACAAACCACTGCCCAATAAGAATATTGTCGATGGTTCAGGGACAGCGGTATTATTAAAGTTCATGTCCCTAACTATTTCATCTTGAGTAAGAGCATTATTATAAATGCGAACTTCATCAATTGTCCCTTGGAAATATTGCTCGTATCCAATATCGCTCATCGCTCCAATTCTAAAAGAGGCGTTTGTGTTTGGAATAAATCCAGTTTGAACGATGGGAGAATTACTATCTTCTATGCCATCAATGTATGTGCGTAAATATGAACCATCATATGTAGCTGCAATATGATGCCATTGACCATCGTTTGCGGATTCTGAGCTGTCAATATCTTCAAATGCAGTTGTTTTTAGAGCCCATCTAACTTTCCCTGGAACTTCAACGCCATAGCCTAGACCAAGATAATATTCACGATTTCCATGGTCATCATCCTTTGAGATTATTGTATCATTCGTGGTTAAAGTGGTTTTTGCCCAAGCTTCCAGAGTTATAGCAGAACTAATATCTAAAATTGGAATATCACCGACATCAATATAATCATTAATTCCATCAAAGTTCAAAGCATTCCCCACCTTACCTGATGTCCAGCTCGCGCCATAAATATTTCCATCGCTATTATTGGCAGAATCATGAGCAACCGTTCCGATGCCTTCTTCAAAATTCCAATATCCCACTAATCCAGCACTCGCATTTGTCCCGTTGCACAAAAGCACCAAAATTAAAACTAAACAGAATTTCCCGACCCCTGTCATCTTTTCTCCCCCTTTATTCTTAACAATATGGGGAAGTATACAATATGCTGACTGTCTCCGCAACTTCAGGGGGCCATGGGGAAAAATCATGTTGGTCTTGGAAGGTACAACTATAAGTATTATAATCTGATTGTTTCCGGAACATTAACCCGAATGTCATCGAACCCCTGTTGATCGAGCAAGGTTTACGGGGACCATTTCGGTATTGTGGCCGGACAGCTGTGCCGGTGGGCGGCAGGGATGTAAACGATGGACGAAGTGAGGAGCGGTATGTATCGATCGATGCTGGTGGTTCTTATCGTAGCCGCAGTGGCGCTTACCGGTGAAGTGGCCCGGGCGCAGTCCGCGGAGAACGATTTGGTGAAGAAGGTGGAATCCCTGATGGAGTATCCGTTCACCCCGGTGCAGCGGCAGAAGTTCATTCAACAGCTGCAGGCCGCGAAAAAAGATGTCAGCCGGGCGGAGGATGATCTCGTGCGGACGGTCGCGGAATTCCTGCCGCTTCAGAATTTCGAGATCCGAAACGCCGTTACCGCGAAAGGCAAATCGCCGTCGGATAAGGCGCCCGACCCCTTCGCGATCCTGGAAGAGAAGCTCAAGCGCCCATTGACGGATTCCGAAGCGGCCAAGGTCCGCGAAGCGCGGCGGGCGCTGCGCGACGCCACGGAGCACATTTGGGAAGATCTGTCCCGGGACTGGGCGGGCATTTCCGGGCTTTCGGCCGACGATTGCCGGGAGATCATCAGGGAGAATGGGATTTGACGTGGGACGTTGGACGTCCGCTTGCCCCCGCCGTTGGCGGGGTCGCGCTCGGACGTAGGACGTGAGAAATTGAATGTGGCTACGTTCAACATCCACGTCCAGCGTCCCAGCGAACCAGCCCCGCCAGAGGCGGGGCGAAGTGAGCGAACGTCCGACGTCCAACGTATGAAGGAGGATATATGGGATTAATAATTATATTGGCGATGGTCGCTGCAACGCTCTGGGCGGTCTACCTGTACAATCAGCTCGTCCGCCAAAAGAACCTGATGAAGGAGGCGGAAAGCGGCATCGACGTGCAGCTCAAGCGCCGGCACGACCTCATCCCCAACCTCATCGAAACGGTCAAGGGCTATCAGCGGCATGAGAAGACAACGCTCGAGGAGGTCGTGAAGCTCCGGACCCAGCTGCAATGTCCCGTCCCCATGAAGGACCGTCCCGGCCTCGAGAGCCAGCTGTCGCGTTCGCTCAAGACGATCTTCGCCCTCGCGGAAAGTTATCCGGATCTCAAGGCCAACCAGAATTTCCTTGATCTGCAGAAGAATCTCGTGGAGATCGAGGACCAGATCCAGATGGCCCGCCGGTATTACAACGGCACGGTGCGCGATTATAATGTCGCGGTCCAGCAGTTCCCGGGGAACATCGTCGCGGACAAGTTCGGTTTCAAGCCGGCCGAATTCTTTGAGATCGAATACGCGACGGAACGGAAGACGCCGGATGTTAAATTCGTGTAAAACTGGCGGGTGCCCCAAAATATGACCAAGCGATTACTTTTCCTTTTCATCGCAACGATCCTTCCGGGCCAGACCCTGTTCGTTGCCGAAGCCCGCGCGCAAACCGAGCGCATCCTCTCCTTCCACAGCGACATCACGGTCCACGAAGATTCCTCGATGTCGGTCAAAGAGACCATCAAGGTCACTGCCGCCGGCGAAAAGATCAAGCACGGCATCTACCGCGATTTTCCCACCCGGTATAAGGACCGCCTGGGGAACAGTGTCATCGTGGATTTCCGCGTCATCGGGGTTTACCGCGACGAAGCCAAGGAGGAGTATTTCACCGAAGGTCGGGAGAACGGCCAGCGCATCTATATCGGCCGGAAGGATTATATGCTGCCGCCGGGCACGTACACCTATGACCTGGCCTACGAGACCAACCGCCAGCTGGGGTTTTTCAAGGACCACGACGAGCTTTACTGGAACGTCACCGGCAACGGCTGGGACTTCCCCATCGACAGCGCCTCGGCGACCGTGCATCTGCCGCAGGGCGCTTCCCGGGACATCCGGGAGACGGACGCCTATACCGGGCCGCAAGGGGCGAAGGGGAAACAATTCACGACGTTTCGCGATGCGCAGGGAGCGGTGAACTTTCGCACCAGCCGGCCGCTCGCGGCCCGCGAAGGGCTCACGGTCGTGGTGTCCTGGCCCAAAGGGTTCGTGCATGAGCCGACCGCTTCGGAAAAAACGGCGTATTTCTTCCGGGACAACCTGGGCACGGTGTTCGGGATCCTGGGGCTCACCATGATCCTGGGGTACTACTTTATTATGTGGGTCCAGGTGGGGGCGGACCCGCCCCGCGGCACCATCATTCCTCTGTATGGCCCTCCGTCAGGATTTTCTCCCGCCATGGTGCGTTTTGTGATGCGGATGGGATTCGACAACAAGGCCCTGACCGCCGCGGTCATCGACCTGGCGGTGAAGGGGTATCTTAAGATTGTTGAGACCAACACCGACTATGTTCTCAGAAAACAAGCGGATGGCGGCGCTGCTACCCTGTCCGCCGAGGAACAAGGGACCGCGCAAGTACTGTTCGGCGGGCGTTCCGAGATCACCTTAAAGAACACCAATTATGAGTACATCGGCGGGGCCTTGAAGATCCTGCAGAAGCAACTCTCCCAAACCTGCGAAAAGATCTACTTTCTGACCAACCGCGGGTATTTCGTGTCGGGGGCGATCTTCTCCATCATAGTGATGCTGGGGAGCGTTTTTCTCGGATCGAAGGAGCGTTTGCCGATGGCGCTCTTCATGTCGGTGTGGCTGTCGGGCTGGAGCGTGGGGGTGGCGTTCCTGCTGCACATGGTGACCGGACTGTGGGCCAATGCCTTTTCACGGGGGTTCAAGGAGCCGCTGGTGGCCGGGAGCGCCGTCTTCATGAGCCTTTTTGCGGCGCCTTTTATCGGCGGCGAGATCTTCGGGCTGGGAGCGCTCGCTTATGCCACATCGTTCGGGGTCATGGCGGTGCTGGCGCTTACCGTGTTTGTGAACATCTTATTCTTTAATTTGCTCAAGGCCCCAACGCTGCAGGGGCGTAAGATTATGGACCAGATCGAGGGTTTCAAGATGTATCTGTCGGTGGCGGAGAAGGACCGGCTCAACGCGCTGGCGCCCCGCGAGAAGACGCCGGAGCATTTTGAGAAACTCCTGCCTTATGCGCTCGCGCTCGACGTCGAGCAACAGTGGGCCGAGAAATTCTCGGACGTCCTGGCGAAGGCGGCCCAGGAAGGTTATCAGCCGATGTGGTATTCGGGGCCGCGGTGGGCGCCGACGATGTATGACGGGTTCGCCGCGGGGCTGGGAAATTCCTTTTCGACCGCGATCGCTTCGTCGTCCAGCCCGCCCGGGTCGAGTTCCGGCGGCGGAGGGGGCGGTTCGTCGGGGGGAGGCGGTGGCGGCGGGGGAGGAGGTGGGTGGTGATCCAGCTCGCAGCTCCTAAGTTGTAAAGCTCCTTGTAGACCGGTAGCTTTATTGAAAACAAAAAGCGACTTCAAACATCGAAGTCGCTTTTATGCTTTGTTCGAACATTGCCGACCGCTCAGGAGCTTAGCAGCTTAAAGGCTGTTACGCGCTCGGCTTCTCCAAATAATTGCGGGTCAATTCATCTTTAAGATATTCGAAAGCGGCGTCCACGTCATCGAAGAACCGGAACAGCTCATAATCCTCCTGGTCGATCGTTCCCCACTTGACCATCGCCTTGAAATCAACGATCTCGTTCCAGTACTCCGTCCCAAAGATGACGATGGGCATGTATTTCTTGGATTTTCTTGTCTGAACGAGCGTCAACACTTCGAAAAGTTCGTCCATCGTTCCGAACCCGCCGGGGAAGATCACCAGGGCTTTGGCCAGATAGAAGAACCAGAACTTGCGGATGAAGAAATAGTGGAAGGCGAAGGAAATGTCCCGCGTCTGGTAAGGATTGGGGGTCTGCTCGAAGGGAAGGCTGATGTTCAGGCCGATGGAAGGTCCCCCGGCCTGTTTTGCCCCTCGGTTGGCGGCCTCCATGATGCCGGGCCCGCCGCCGGAACAGACGATGAAACGGTAATGGGAATCCGGCATGCTCAGCGACCAGCGGGTGAGTTTCTCCGACAGCTTGACGGCGTCCTCGTAATAGCGGGACATATGCAGGTCCCTTTGGGCGAGCTCATGCTCTTTGGTCAGCAGATGGGAGGCGGTCTTTTCCTTGCTGAGGCGGTCTTCGATCATCTTCAGCTGGTGCTCGGCCCGGTCCCGGTCGAGGAAACGGGCGGAACCGAAAAAGACGATGGTGTCGCGGATATGGTTCTGGCGGAAGCGGACGTCCGGCTCCACCAGCTCGCACAGGACCCGGATGTGGCGGGCCGACGGGGAGTTGAGGAAAGCCGGATTTTCGTAGGCTTTCAGGAAATCTTCGGGGAAATCAGCAGGGATCTTCTCTTCGGCCATGTCAGGGGTTCTTTCCAGAATACGTTTGTCATGATAGCAGAGGAAACGTACGACCGGCTGTTTTTTTTAAATTATTATTTCGGAAAATAAGCGGTCCGTCGTATGTTACACTGAAAAAATCCGTTGCTTAAGGGGACCTTAAAGAGTATAAGA
>JAHFFX010000027.1 GCA_023247755.1 Candidatus Omnitrophota bacterium
AGAATTGCGACATTTGTTTTGAATTCGGGTCCTGTCCTTCCTTCCCGGCCTGTTGTCCCGCGATCAATTGTTGCCCCGGGACCTGTGTTGCTTGCGGTAGCGGAACGACCTGCCAAAATGATGGCGGAGGTCAATGGAGTTGCCCGCCACCGCCACCACCGCCTCCTCCCGGTGAATGTACCGGCCAGCCCTCTGGAATTCCTTGTGGGGCAGATATGGGATGATTCTGTTTTAAAACGCTCTTGGAGTGCTCAGGGACGCATCTCATCTATCGCTATTACAAAACGAGTGACGGGATTTGCGATGGCAGTGGCAACTGCGATACGTCTATCCCGGGATGCTTTGATTCTGCCCCGGAATGCAACCCTAGCACTCTTAGATGCGTTTTGGGCTGGTGTGGGGCGAGTTGTGGCGTCGACGCTGATTGTTCACCATCCACTTGTAATCAGTCAACGTGTGCGTGTAATCCGCCACCACCACCGCCGCCGGGACCGCCACCGTCGCCGAGCCCGACACCGCCGCCACCACCGCCGCCTTCCGGCTGCAGTTGCGGTTCTTGGACTCTCTTATCTTGTGGTGGACTATGCGGTACAGCAGGTATTTGTATCGCAAATGATGGTTGTTTCCATAGAATTTGCACCCCAGCTGCTTGTATGCCGGAATACACCTGTATAGCTGACGTCATATGTTTACCTCCTCCTAGTCCTACGCCGTCACCTGCTCCGATACCACCACCGCCGTCACCGGCACCGACACCACCACCGCCGGCACCGACACCACCACCGCCGGCACCGACACCACCACCGCCGGCACCGACACCACCACCGCCACCGTCGCCGAGCCCGACACCACCGCCACCGGCTCCGACACCGACACCGACACCGCCACCGCCACCGGCTCCGACACCGCCACCGCCGGCGCCGACACCGCCGCCACCACCACCACCACCACCACCACCACCACCACCGCCGCCACCGCCGCCACCGGCGCCGACACCTCCGCCACCACCACCTCCGCCGCCAGCGCCGACACCGCCACCACCGCCTCCGCCGCCGGCACCGACACCGCCGCCGCCTCCTCCTCCTGGAATTGATTGCAGCGGTGCGCCGCCAGGAAATTGCACTGGCGATGGGAATTGCAATCCACCCAGTGTTACTTGTGTACTCAATGCGTGTGGCGAGGGTTGGTGCACCACGACCGGAGGATGCGGTGGTGGTGAGTGCGGTTCAGCTTCAGAATGCCCGGGTTATATAGAGGGCTGCCCTTGTGTTGGATGTACTTGCTATCCTCCCAGTGGAGGGGTATGTGGAAGTGCGGTTGGATGTGATTGCTGTGTATTTCATGGTATTTGCCCGCCGCCACCGCCCCCACCGGGGCCGACGCCACCTCCGCCACCGCCACCTCCGGCGCCAACACCTCCGCCACCGCCACCTCCGGCGCCAACGCCGCCACCTCCGGCGCCAACGCCGCCACCACCAGCGCCAACGCCTCCGCCACCGCCGCCAGCGCCACCGCCACCACCACCGCCGGCACCAACGGGAGTCGACGAAGTTGATGAGGTCGATGAGGTTGATGAGGTCGACGAAGTTGATGAGGTTGATGAGGTCGACGAAGGAGTCGATGAAGTCGATGAAGTCGATGAAGTCGACGAAGTTGATGAGGTTGATGAAGTTGATGAGGTCGACGAGGTTGATGAGATCGATGAATAGGCTCGCTGTATCAAGTTAAGAGCCCTATTCCTCATATTACTTGGAAATAATGATGAAATTCTGGTCTGCGACTTCTTTCGGATTGCTTGTGGCTTGCCTTAGTTTCTCAGGCAACGCCGTCCATGCCGGTGAAGAACCCCTGCATACCGTGGACGTGACATCCGCTTCCGTTGTTATTGACCGTGCTTACAAATCCATGGAAGGACCCGGCGGCCTCAAGAAGTTCAAGCTCGCCCAAGACGAAAAACCGGAACTTTTGTGGGTCACCGGAGGGAAAGTGGAATTGTTCAACGCGGGCACCAAAACAAAGCAATCGAAAGCCCAGGTGTGCCATGCCAATTTGAGATTCGATCCCAGACAATTCGAAGCTCACAATCCCAACGCCGACCTTAAGCACATGACCAATCAGCAGGTTAAACTTTTTTCCTTTGTCGAAGGACAACCGGAAATTCGATTGCCCAAGGGCTTCGGAATTCCCGTCTTATCCACAAAACTTTTTGAATTCAACTTCGGGACCATGAACCCCGCGGAAACCAAGCAGCCTTTTTCCATCCAAGCCGGAGCCACCTTCCAGTACTTTCGCGACAGCGAATTGAAGCAGGAACTGAAGCCTCTTTTCATGCGCATTGTTTCCATGAAAGTGCCGGTTCAAAAAGGCGCGGGACATCCGGCCAACTGTCCCATGCTCAAAGAGGCAGACTTCAACGACGAGGAAACGGAAGATACCGCGGCACCCGCAGAGCAATCACTTAAAACGATCAATAAAAATGAGAGCGGTTATGAACAGGCCTATCACTGGATGGTGCCGCCCGGCCGGCACACCTACCATTATCGGTTGGAAAAAAATAATTTGCGTAACCTGCCGTTTGACACCACGATTCATTACATTAACGCGCACCTGCATCCGCTGGCTGAATTCATTGAACTTCGCGATGTGACGACCGGTAAAAGTCTCTTTAAAGGCAGGGTAAAAAACAGCAAGGATGGGGCGTCCATCACAAAACTCGACTCATTTTCCAGCAAAAAAGGAATGCCCATATACAGAGACCATGAGTACGAACTGGTATGCCAATACAACAACACGACAGGCCACGACATCGACGCGATGGCCCTGATGTTCGTTTATCTCCTCGATAAAAACTTCGACAGAGCACGGCTGAAATCGTTAATGAACATTTAAACTCCTGCCTCGTAGGATCGCCTTGCCTTTGGTGCAACGCTCCCATCTGATAAAACTCCTCGGTATCGACCTTCGTTCGCTGGCCTTTTTCCGTGTCGCCATCGCCCTGGTCGTTCTCAATGACGTATTTGCCCGGATTCCCGATCTGACCGTATTCTACTCCGATGCCGGCGTTCTTCCGCGCGCCGAAGTCTTCTCCATGCACTCCCCATATGATCTCTCTGTCTACTTCATGGCCGGCAGCGCCGTATCCATGGCCATCCTGTTCCTCCTGCATGCGCTCAGTGCGGTCGGGCTTCTGGCGGGCTTCCGGACACGCCTGATGGTCTTCTTGTGCTGGCTGTTCACGATCTCGATCCAGGACCGAAACCCCCTGGTCATGATGGGGGGAGCGGACGCCTATCTTCGGCTGTTGTTGTTCTGGGGCATGTTCCTCCCCTTGGGCCAACGATTCTCTCTGGATGCGGCCTTGAATCCGAGAAAGGAGCAGGACCCGCCATTACTTTTCAACTTGGCGACAAGCGCGATCCTGCTGCAATGCGTTATCGTGTATCTAATGACCAGCGCTCAAAAATGGAGCATGGGGATTTGGCGCGATGGAACGGCGGTCTCTTATGTTCTGAACAATGAGATCTTCGCGAAATCGGCGGCACAGTATTTCCTGCAATTCCCGGCCTTGCTGACCGGACTGACCTACGTCGTCCCGGCATTCGAATTCTTTGGACCGGTTCTTCTCTTCTGTCCTTGGGGGACAGGTCTCCTGAGAACATTGACCGTTCTGGGTTTCATCTTCATGCACACGGCGTTCTTCGTCTGCATCGATGTTGAATTCTTCCAATTCGTCAGCATCGCCGCCCTTCTCCTGTTCCTGCCGGCCTGGTTCTGGGACACGTTGGTCCCTCAAGCGCGGTCGCTTTTCGTCAAAACGGGCGGCGGAGTTCCCGACGGACTCCTTAAGGAAAATCCGCTTCCGGCAAGAGGTCCCGCCGTTCTCTCTGCATTAATCTCCTGGCTCAAGCGCTTTGAACGCCCGCGATCCGAGGTTAAAGTGGTCCCGGCATGGTTGACAAGCCTGATCATCCTGCTCTTTTTTACTTGCGTTGTTTCCTGGAACGCCGAGAGGATCATGCCGTCAAGATACCGAATGCCGAAAATATCCAAGACGATCTGTTCCTGGGCGCATCTCGGCCAAGGATGGAGGATGTTCGTGGACCCGCTGCAAAGAGGATGGTTTGTCGTTGCCGGAACTCTGCGCAACGGAGCGGAAGTGGAACTTTTGAACGATGGATCTCCGCTTACTTGGGAGAAACCAGAACTGATCTCGAAGCACTTCAAGAACGAACGCTGGAGGAAATTTCTCTTCCGGCTTCTGGGCAACCGGCGGGCAGCGCTCGATTACGGCATTTACCTGTGCCGGTCATGGAATTCGAGCCATGCGGCGGACAAAAAACTTGAATCTCTGCAGATCGTCCTGATTTCCAAACCAACCCCCGAGAAGGAGACGACTCCCTTTCGAAAACACCTCATCCTGGAGCAGGATTGTCGTTCGCTCCCCCCCGGAAAACAATGAGCTCGCCCGCCTTGATCAAATCCCTCATTATCTTTTTGCTGGCCGCGGGGGTCGTCCTCTGCGCCATCGCTGCCGCGGATCCTTTCCTGATAACCCGCTTCTTCTACTTTGGCACGTATTATTTCGTTCTTGCCCTGTTCATTCTCTGGGTCGCTCAGATCATTGTCGTCTTGCGGCGGGAAAACTTCTCGCTTCCATCCTTCCTGCGCACCAGCGGCCCGGCGCTTTTATTTCCATTATTGGTCGCCCTGCTTGTCATAGGGACCGTAAAGCCCTATTACAATGTTCCGCATGGCGAAATGCTGGGATTGGGAACGGCCAAATCGTTCTTAAAAGACAGAACCCTCCGCTGCGGAGAGAACATTGTGCCGGAACAACCCTCCCAGAGATCCTACCTGAGCTCTATCAGCTTCCGGCCGGTGCTCTTTCCATTCTTGACCAGCCTGTTGCACAGACTGCTGGGGTACAGGTCTTCCAACGCATTCCTCCTTAACGCCATCGTCTTGTGCCTGCTTTTCTCGACGATCTTCCTGCTGATCCGCAAATCAATGGGAACCCTGCTGGCTGGCGCGACCGTCATTCTGATCGCAAGCAGTCCAATTGTTTCCATAACGGCCCGTTCGGCAGGCTATGATCTGCTGAACGCCTTTTTCATAGGCCTGGACCTCATATTTCTTTACCATTTCATGGAACGGCCCCAGCCCCATCGGTTTGGATTGCTGTGGACGACGCTGCTGATGACGGCCTACATCAGGGAAGAATCCTTCATTTATCTGTTCATCATTGCGTCAGCCCTTGGGCTGGCGGGCTACTGGCGCCGCGAGCGAACAGGAAATCCGCTGCTGCTGGCGGCAACTTTCCTGATACTCTCTCCCGTCGTCTGGCTGCGAATCGCCAAACATGGCGCCTATGTGGGGCAAGCGGTGAGCACTTCTTATTTCGGGCTGTCTTATTTCAAATTGAATTTACATGAATTCATCATCAACCAATTCAATTTCGGCCCGGCCCTGCCCTACAACACGATCTTGAACTGGTTTGGCTTTATTTTCGGGGGTTGGTTCCTGGTGGATTGTTTTATTCGCAAGACCCTGCATTTAGCCCGATTTCAAAAGCAATTCACGCTCATTGTGGCCGCTTGCCTGTTCTTTTATCACCTGCTGATATTCTCCTGGTCCTGGAATCACGCCTATACTTCGCCGGCATCGGCACGCTTTTTTGTCATCTTTGCTCTGGCCTGCGCCTTGGCTCCGGCGGTATTCCTCATTACGTCCCGCCTGACTTCCCCCAAGATAACGAAAATCCTTTTGGGAACCGCAATATGTCTATTTTTCCTTTATCATCCTTTTGCCGTCCAGGGAGAATTCATCCGGCGGCAGGCCTGGTGCCGGGAGGCGGACTACACGCGCGACTTCCTTGGCCGATTCGGAAAGCAGGGGATCTTCCTGATCACCAAAGCACCCCATCATCTGGCCGATCAGGATATACCGGCTACCAATTTTGGAACAGCCAACACCAATATCAAATTCTTTTTCTCCAAGCTCCAGGAACATGTTTATGATAGTATTATCGTGGTCCAGCGGATCGACTTAAAAACTCGTCAACCGATCGCAGCGGATAAGCTTGACCCCAACTACCTCCTGGAACCTCTCGAAGAGCGTAAAGTTTCTCCGGGAAATATTATCTGCCGCGTTTCCCGCGTTTCCCAGATCAAGCTGCCGGAAGATCGTTCCCAAATTATAGAGCGCCCATGACAGAGCCGGCAAGGATCCTTCGTCTGAAAATGATGGAACTTTTCGGTGCGGACCTGCGTTCGCTGGCGCTCTTTCGGATCTGCCTGGCCATCCTCATCCTCTTCGATCTTGCCACCCGGCTTCCCGACATAGAAGTATTCTACACGGATTTCGGCCTTCACCCCCGGGCCACCCTGGTTTCCAGGACCCCGGCGTTGATCTCGCTTCACCTGATGAGCGGATCAATGCTCATTCAGGCGATCCTGTTCGCGGTTCAGGCCGTTTGTGCGATCGGACTGTTACTGGGTTACCGCACGCGCCTGATGGTGTTCTTCTCTTGGTTGCTGATGGCCTCCCTGCAAGCCCGCAACCGCATGATCCTCGGCGGAGGAGATGAATACCTCAGGTATGTCCTCTTCTGGAGCATGTTCCTTCCGTTAAGCGCACGCTGTTCCCTGGACAGCACGCTTGACGAATCGGCGGTAAAACAACGTAGCTACGTATGCAATTGGGCAACCGCCGCTTTTACCCTCCAGAACATCGTCGTATACTTGATGGCGGCGGCCTTCAAACTGAGAACCCCTCAATGGACCGACGGAAGCGCGATCTATTACGCGCTCAATATCTTCAATTATGCCAGAGAACAGGCGGCCCAGCTGCTGCTGCCCCACACGGATTTTCTGAAATTCCTGACCTACGCCGTCCTGGTGATCGAGGTTGTGGTCCCGCTCATGTTTTTGGTCCCCTTCAAGACCGGGCCGGTGCGGGTCATCACTTACTTTCTCTTCCTATTGCTGCACATCGGTTTCTTTAGCTGTTTTTATCTCAAGAACTTCCCCTGGATCAGCATGATCGCACTGATGGTCTTTCTTCCCCCCTGGTTCTGGGACCATATCCCAATACGCTGGAGCGAATTTGTTGAACTGCGATCCCGGAGGTTCACGGATCCGCTAAAGAACCTGGCCGCCCGCCTTTCCTGGCG
Source organism: Candidatus Omnitrophota bacterium (assembly GCA_023247755.1). Classification (GTDB taxonomy): domain Bacteria; phylum Omnitrophota; class Gorgyraeia; order Zapsychrales; family JAHFFX01; genus JAHFFX01. The sequence goes on from JAHFFX010000027.1 coordinate 7,172, forward strand.
CCCGACCCCTTTCAAAGTTTCGGCCGTCTCGGAAACGTGCGTGATCTTCTTTTTGTTCTGCGTCCTCTACTGGAACGTCGCAAGCTTTTTCAAGTTCAAGATCCCGGAGCCGATCCGGTTGGTCTGCTCCACGGCTGCCTTGCAGCAGCGGTGGTCCATGTTCACCCCCCCCTCCCATCGCAGCGGCTGGCTGGTCATTCCGGGAAAGCTGAAGAACAAGAACGTCGTCGATCTTTACAGGAACGGCGGTCCGGTCAGCTGGGATAAACCGCCGTTAGCTTTGGTCAATAAGAACGCCCGCTGGCAAAGATACGTGATGATCAACTACGTTTTCAAAAGAAACAAGTACAACTGGCCGGACTACGCGGCCTATCTATGCCGGTCCTGGAACGCTCACCATGCGAACGAACAGCGATTGGAATCCCTGGAGATCGATTTCATGGGAAGGGAAACCCCTCCCCCGGGTGAAGCAAGGGGCTTCACCAAGTCCGTTTTACTGCGTCAAGATTGCGCTGCGGCCGCGGGGCAATCCCAACAACGGCAGAAAAAACGCGTTCCTAAATCGGGAACGATTTCCCCGCCTTCCACAGATCTTAATATGCCCTCGGCTGAAATTCCATCCGGCGGGACAAGGGCCGCGGTGGAAGCAGGGATCTTCTATCCGGCGGATGCGCTCCAGTTGAACCAGACGGTGGATGAACTGATCGGCCGGGCGGATCAAAAGGAGTTGCCCGGTGAGCTTCTTGCGATGATCGTGCCCCACGCTGCGTATGAGTATTCGGGAGCGGTGGCCGCCGCCGGAATAAAGAATATCGGGAAGGATTGGTCCACGGTCATTCTCATCGGCCCTTCGCACAAAGAGAAGGTCGATGGGGGGGCGCTGTGGGCCCGGGGGGCATTTTCAACGCCGCTGGGCGATGTCCCCGTCGATGAACCGCTGGCCCAGAAAATTTTGGCCTCATCCAAATTCTTTCACGACTTGGCGGTCCCTCACCAGAAAGAACACTCCCTGGAAGTTGAACTTCCCCTCTTGCAGCGAACCCTGGGAAGTGGTTTTAAGATCGTCCCCATCCTGGTCGGCACCACGGACCTCGAAAAATGCCGGGACATGGGTAAGTCCATCGCCCACGCCATCAAAGGCCAAAAAATCCTGGTTCTTATCTCGACGGACCTATCCCACTACCCGGACCATGAATCCGCTCAAAAGATCGACGCGACGACCTTGTTGTCCATAGCCCAGCTTCACACCAGCCTCATTCAGCAGACCGCGGATCTCCTGATGCAACGCGGCAGCATACCGCTCAAGACAACGATGTGCGGTCTCGGGGCCCTTGAGACCGGTCTCGTCGCCGCCAAGGTCCTGGGCGCCAATGATACGCGGGTGCTCAATTACGCCGATTCCAGCATCTCTGTACACGGCAATCCCGAGCGCGTGGTCGGTTACGCCGCCATCGCGGTGCTCAAAGGTCCCAACGGGAATTTCGAGGTGGGTCACAATCTGCCGCTGGATGCCGAAACCAAAGAATTTCTCCTGAGGCGGGCGGCGGATTCCATCCAAGCAGGCCTGGAACAAGAACCGGACCGACCGATAGAACTTTCGGATAACCCCGTCCTCAACCTCCCGGCCACGGTGTTCATCACCTTAAGCAAGAACGGAGAATTACGCGGCTATGCGGGCTCTGAAACACTTTCCGGAACGTTGCTCGAAGCCGTCACCACTTTCGCACGCAAAGCCGCATTCGACGACCTCCGGTTCCCGCCATTGACCAAGGAAGAATTGCCATCATTAAGGATCGCGATCTCGGTCCGGTCGCCTTCCAGAAAGATCCATCATCCGGAAGAAATCATTGTCGGCAAGCATGGTGTCGACCTCGTTTTGAATAATCAAAAAGGCTCGCTTCCTCCTTCGGCGTGGAAGGAATTCTCCACCCGGGACCAATTCCTCGCCCAGGCTTGCGCCAATGCGAAACTTCCCGCGGACTGCTGGAAGGACCCGGCCACGCAACTTCACGTCTTTAACAGGGATGACTTTGGAATGGAACAATAAACCTTCAGAGAGGATCTCGCTAGCGGTTTCCATTGGACGGGTCCCGCTTGACCTTGGGGGAAAGATATTGGATCGGAATCGAGGGATGACGGACCCCACCGTAGTTCTAAAATGGTCCCATTCTTCCATCCGATCATTCATCAACTCTTTGAACTCCTGGGACCATGTCAGGATGTTCATCATCGAAGACCGTGTGAACCTCATGATCTTAGGATACGTTGACCCGGGGACGGGCTTCACCATTTTGGGCGCGGGAAGCGGGCTTTGGGCGTTCTTGCTGGCGGCGCTGGGATTTTCTTTATCGTTCTTTAAAAAATTCTGGAATTTCTTAAAGAAACAAAAACGATTCTTTATAATATTGCTGCTCATCATTCTGACGCTGATCGGTTTTCTATCCCTGGGGGGCCTCATGCAGGAAAAAAAGAGCGGATTCGGACATAAGATCATTATTCTGGGCTTTGACGGGCTGAGTCCCAGGATCGTCGAGCGGATGATGCGGGAGGGCAAGCTGCCGCACTTCGCGCAACTCAAAGAACAGGGCTCCTATAGTCATCTGGCCACCACTAATCCGGCGCAATCACCGGTGGCCTGGAGTGGATTCGCGACCGGTAAGAATCCGGGGAAGCATGGGGTATTCGATTTTATCGTTCGCGATCCCAAGAATTACCGATTAAGCCTGTCACTGGCCGACCTGGAAGGGGGATCGCCCCGGCCGGTCTTAAAAGAGCGGGGCTTCTGGTGGTATTCTTCTCAAAAGAAAATCCCCACCGTCATATTAGGCTGCCCCATGACATTTCCGCCGGATAAGATTTACGGTCGCATGCTTTCGGGCATGGGCGTTCCCGATATCCTGGGAACGGAGGGGACCTTTAGCTTCTTCACCACTGAACCAACCCCCCCGGAAAAAAGCGCCGCCGGCAAAGTCTTTCACGTGAACAGATCGCCGGTGATGGTGATGAATTTTATCGGACCGCGATTCGCGGCCAGGGACGGGAAGAAAGAGAACGCGAAAGTTCCCTTTAAGGCCGTCATTAAAAACGACCCCCCGGGCGCGATTATCCAATATCAGGATAAGAAGTTCGAACTTACCGCGGGCCGCTGGAGCGACTGGAAAGATGTCACCTTTGAAGTCGGCTTATTCAAAAAGGTTCGCGGCATCATGAAATTCTATCTGGTGGAGGCCTCCCCGGAATTCAAACTTTACGTCAGCCCCATTAATTTTGACCCGCGCGATCCATTGTTCCCCATTTCCTATCCCCCGCAATACGCTCGCGAGCTGGTTGAGCGCCTGGGCCTTTATTACACCCAGGGGATGCCCCTCGATACCTGGGCGGTGAATGAGAAACGGCTGACCGAAGAACCATTCATAGAACAGGTGAATGCGGCCTTTGAAGAAAGAAACGCTTTGTTCAACTTCGAATTAAATCGTCTTCAAAGAGGCCTCTTGTACTGTTATTACGGCATGCCTGACACCATTCAACATATGTTCTGGCGTTATATCGACCCCCTGCACCCGCTTTATGAAGAGAACATGCCGCCTGAATACGGCTCGATGATCGAAGAGTGGTATAAGAAAATGGATGCTGTTCTGGGGAATGCGCTGCGGCACATCGATCAAGACGACACGCTCATTGTTCTATCCGACCACGGCTTTGATACCTTCCGACGGGCGGTACATGTGAACAGCTGGCTCAAGGAACAAGGATTCTTGGTTCTGAACGATCCGGCAGCCTTAAGCGGGGGGCCGCTTTTGTCGGATATCGATTGGTCCAGAACAAAAGCCTATGCCATCGGCTTTGGAGGGATTTATATCAATCAAAAAGGAAGAGAGCGCGACGGCATCGTAAATCCCGGCGCCGAAACAGAAAGCCTGAAAACCGAAATTATGGAAAAACTAAGATCCTGGAATGATGAGCAATATCACCAGCCCGTCATACATCAGGTTTACAAACGGCAGGACATTTTCTGGGGGGATCGGGCCGACGACACTCCCGATCTGTTCATCGGATTCAACGTGGGTTTTGAGGCCTCCTGGCAGACCGCGCTGGGAGAGGTCCCGCGTCAACTCATGGAGAACAACCTTAAGAAATGGTCAGGCTCGCATCTTTTTGCGCCGGACCTGATCCCGGGGATCATTCTCATGAACAAGAAAATCACCAAGGAAGCCCCTTCCCTCTACGACATCGCCCCCACCATTTTGAGAATGATCGGTTATTCCGATCAGGAATTAAAAGGTCTCGGCTTTGATGGGAGCCCTTTATTCAATGATTCGGCTGCGCAGTCAAATTCTCGTGCAGAATAATTCCTCCGCGGCAAGCGCCAGGGGCTCACGGCCTTTGCGCAGGCGCCTGGCTCACTTCAACCAGTCCAGGGGAAAATCGGGTCTCAAGCGGATCGCGCAATGAATCAACGCCATCAATTCATTATTTTTCCCCACCCGGTGAGGGTTATAAAATTCCCAAACAATCCTTTGATCGGCCGTGACCTCAAAGATACGGCCGTTGACGGTTTCCACGATGAGGGTGTTGCCGTTGGGCAATCGGGAGCACCTGCCGCTCGAATGTGAGAAGAACCTGCCCTCCGGGTCCCGGTATTCCCATACGATTTTCTTGGTTAAGGGGTCGAACTCAATGACCCTCGACTCCTCCTGTCCAAAATAATTATCGAAGAGCAATATATTCCCATCATCCAGCAGATGCGCATCGTGCTGTCCCTTGTTCCAGATCCCCGGTCCCTCGATCCACACAATTTTTTCAGCCTCTAAATCAACGATCATCACCACCCCCAGGTGACGCAGGCTCAGCAACGCATTGCCTTTCTTAAAGATCGGCGAATGCTGCGCCAGTTTCCCATCCAATATCTCAAGCGAGTTGGCATGGAAGACATCTCCGCGCACGAAACCCGGTAATTTTCCCCATCCCTCTTTAATGCTCGCATCGTCGTCTCGAGCCATTTTTCTGATCTCTCTCAAATACGTATCATCGGACAACCTCTCAAAAAGTCCATAAAGGGAAACTTTCTTTAGCAGCTTCCCATCCGCGGAGAGAACAATGATGGAATTGTCGCGGATGTTGTCTTGCTCGCTGATTGGGACCTTGTTCTGCGAAAGCGCATAGATCGTTCCGGTATCATCGACGAAGAGGTGATGATGGCAGGCCGTTTTATAGAACCATAATAGATTCGAATGTTTATCAAGTTTCATCAACCCTTTGAGGTTAAACAGCACCAATAAATCGCCATTTCCAAAAAGATGCAGGCTGCCCCAATAGCTCCTCCACATCTCTTTGGGTCCGATCTTCTTAGACCCCGTGAAATCATATCGCCATTGATGCAGGACATTTCCTTCCATGTCCATCAAATAGGCTCCCAAGGCATGGGCTGAGGCATAGACATTGTACCCCGGGAAGGCTGAATTCTTATCATACCGGGTGACATTGGCCATCTCAGTGGCCGGGTTGTACCCTTGAAGATAAGAAAGCGCCATCAATTCCTCTAAATCATCTTCGTCCGCCCGATTTTTCACCTGCTTCCCTTTAGGAATCACCGAGGGGTCTCGACGCACTTGGGAAAAGTCAGATTCAGCATAACCGTTGGGAATCGATAGGGCGGGGGACGCCGGGAAGTCAGGGGCGGCCGAAAAGGGAGAGAAAAGGCGGACCGTGATCAAGAAAACGAGAATAAATAAGGTCTTATATCCTTTGAGGTGATTTGATCTTGTCATGCCGCGTTACCAATATCCGTGATGATGCCCGCTCCCAAAAGCTGGTCGCGTTCTTCAACCACAAATCTTCCCAGCTCTTCACTGGCATGAAAAGTCTCGGCGATGAGCGGCTCGATCGGGCGTATCTTGAGGTTGCCAAGTTCATTCTGGTTGAGTTCGGTCGCGTCTTCTTCGATAGTTCTCAGCGTTGCCGTGTCGATCCTCTTTTTGATCTTCTCAATGACACAGCGGACCTTCTGGGTGGTGCAGCAAATCGTGACGCTGGCGCCCGCTTGGAGAGGTCGACCGGTCAGCCAAAAGACATCGGCGGTGAAATTCTTCATGGGGCAGGGGTGACTTCCCCGGGAGGCAATGATGTCGCCTCTTTTGAGATCGAGCCCGTGAGCCAAGGTCAACCCGATGCTCTCGCCCGATCCGGCCTTCGTCCGGCGCTGGCCAAAAACCTTGATCGAACCGACGCGGGTTCGCCGTCCGGAAGGCAGGACCAGGACCTCCTGGCCTTTTTTAACGAGACCCTCCGCTATTTTTCCGACAGCAACCGACTCATTGTTGATCCGGTAGACATCCTGGACCGGAAATCGCAGGGGACAATGCGCGAGCCCTCGCTTGAGCCGGATGGCATCCATCGCCTCGATGAGAGCCGGTCCCTTATACCACTTCGTTCTCGATGAGTTGCGGCTGATGTTCGCGTCTTCCCGGGCGGAAACGGGAATAATGCAAAAGGATCCTATTTGAAGATCATGGAAGAGCTCGGTCAATTGTTTTTCGATAGCCTGGAATCTTCCAGCCTCATAATTGACCAGATCCATCTTATTGACGGCGACGATGAGCGTTTCTAAACCGAATATTTTGGTGACATAGGCGTGGCGGCGGGTTTGCGCTTCTACCCCCCGGCTGACATCGGCGACCAGAACCGCCGCATCGGCCCCGCTGGCGCCGGTCATCATATTCTTTATAAATTCAATATGACCGGGGTTGTCAATGAGAGCGTAATTCCGGCTTTTCGTTCTAAGGAAGATCTGGGTGGTATCTATCGTCTGGAGGTTCTCGCGTTCCTCTTGCAGTTGATCGACGAGAAATGCGAGGCAGGCCTCCTGGTCCAACTCCTTTGCGATCTTCTTTGCCTCTTTCAATTTATCCTTAGACAAAGAATTCGTAGCTATCATCAACCTCCCGATCAACGTTGACTTTCCGTGGTCGACCTCTCCGGCAAAAGCTATTCTTAACCTTCGATGTTCGATCATTTCTACATGTACCCCAAACTTCTCAATTTCTGCATGGTATAGGAATTTTCCTTGTCCTGAGCCCGACCGCTCCTCTCCGAGACACGGGTCGTTTCCAATTCCTGAATGATTTTCGGAATGGTGTCGGCCTCGGAGCTGACGGAAGCGCAGCAGGTCTGACAGCCAATGCTTCGATAACGTTGGCCGCGACGGGCAAGGTAAAGCGGGACAATGGGAATCTTTTCTCTTTTTATATACCGCCAAACCTCCAATTCCGTCCAATTGAGCATAGGATGGATCCGAAAATGATTCTCGCCGGTAAGTCCGGATTGGTAAAGATCCCAGAGTTCCGGCGGCTGATCCCGGTAGTCCCAGCGCTCGTCGATATTTCGCGGAGAAAAATACCGTTCCTTGGCCCTTATCCCGTGTTCATCCCGCCGGATGGCCAAAAGGATCGCCCGTAAACCGTGTTTCTTGATGGTCATTCTGAGCGTCTCGGTCTTCAGGGCATTGCAGCATTCGAATCGGCCAAGCCGAAAATTCATTCCCGACTTTAGGGCCTCTTCGTTCTTGCTGATCACGAGGTCGAGTTTCCATTCCCGCGAATATTTTGCGCGAAATTCATAGATCTCCTTGAATTTGTAGCTGGTGTCGATGTGTATGACGGGAAAAGGGATCTGGCCAAAGAACGCTTTACGGCAAATCCAAAGAAGGGTCGTTGAGTCTTTGCCCATCGACCAGAGAAGGGCCATGTTCTTAAAACGGCTGTAAGCTTCGCGGATCAGGAATATGCTTCTATTCTCTAATTCATCCAAGTAGGTCATGGTCTCTCATGGCAACATTGGCATTCCGGTATACTAAGAATTCAAACTTAGCAATAAAACAAACTCTCCCCTGGGGGGGGTCTGGGTGAAGTGTTGGAACAATTCGCTGGCCGGGGCTTTCTTGACTTCTTCGAATTTCTTGGTCAATTCTCGGACACAGACGACCGCTGGATCCCCTAAGATCTCCTCGATGTCTTTTAAGACCTTCGCCAAACGGTGCGGGGATTCGTAGAAAATGATCGTTCTGGTTTCCACCTTTAAGCTCTCCAGTTTTCTCCGTCGGGCCGCGGATTTGACGGGCAGGAATCCTTCAAAAATGAAATTATGCGCGGGGAGTCCCGACAGCGAGAGCGCCGCGATGAGCGCCGTGGGGCCGGGGACCACGGTGACCGGCACGCCCGCTTGCTTGGCCAACCGGATAAGATGGAAACCCGGGTCGCTGATGCCGGGCGTTCCCGCGTCGGTCACCAGCGCCACACTCTTCCCTTCCTTCAAAAGTCCCAATAGATAATCCGCTTTCTTGATCTGATTGTGTTCGAAATAACTGGTCGCGGGCGTCTCGATCCCGTAATGCTGTGTCAGGATCCGGGTATGGCGGGTGTCCTCGGCGGCGATAAGGTCGACGTTTTTTAGCGTCTCAATGGCCCGAAGGGTGATGTCCTTGAGGTTGCCGATGGGGGTGGATACGATATAGAGCATAAGTTCCGTTGGACGTCCGCTTCGCTGGGACGTGGGACGTAGTTACTATTTCAAATCACGTCCTACGTCCCAGCGACCTGGCCGACCATGCTAATATCAGCGGCCAGGGAGCGGATTTCCAACGTCCGACGTAAAATCATTCTACAGTAACCGATTTCGCGAGGTTCCGCGGCTGGTCGACATCGCAACCGCGTTTGGTCGCGATGGAATAGGCAAGGAGCTGTAAAGGAAGCGCCACCAACAGCGGTGTCAGCAGCGGATCGGCGGCCGGCACATAGAGGACATGGTGCGCGTGCCGCTGGATGGCCGCATCGCCTTCCGTGGCGATGGCGATGATCTTTCCCTTGCGCGCCTTGATCTCCTGCATGTTGGAGATCATCTTTTCGTAGGTGTCGGATTGGGGAGCGATGCACACCACCGCCCGGTATTCATCGATGAGCGCGATGGGCCCGTGCTTCATCTCACCGGCGGCGTAACCTTCCGCCGGGACATACGAGATCTCCTTGAGCTTGAGCGCCCCTTCCAGCGCCGAGGGGAAATTGACGTTGCGGCCCAAGAACAGGAAACATCCGAAGTGGGCGTTCTCATGGCCGATCTTCGTGACCGCATGAGTGTGGCGGAGAATGTGTTGGAAAAGATTCGGGATCTGCTTTAAGTTCTTCATGATCGTCTGAATACTTTTTGGGGAAATGGTCTTGCGGACGGACGCAAGCTTCAAAGCGAAAAGGTAGAGCATGCACAGCTGGGCGGTATAGGCCTTGGTGGAAGCGACCCCGATCTCCGGACCCGCATGTGTGTATAAAACACCGTCGGACTCTCGCGCGAGGGACGATCCCACGGCGTTGACGATGGACACCACCTTGGCCCCCAGGGCCTTGGCCTCCTTAACGGCCGCCAAGGTATCCGCCGTCTCGCCGCTTTGGCTGATCGCGAGGATCAGTGTCTTCTTCGTGATGATGGGGTCCCGGTAACGGAATTCGCTCGAAACGTCGATCAGGACCGATAAACGGGCCAGGCGCTCGATCACATACTTGCCGACCATGCCGGCATGATAAGCGGTGCCGCAGGCGACGACCATGATCTGTTCGATCTTCTTAAGGTCATTGTCCTTGATCTCCAATCCCTCCAGAGCCACTCGCCCCCCCTTGACGCGGCTCGCCAGCATGCGTGAGAGGACGCCGGGCTGCTCGTGGATCTCCTTGAGCATGAAATGCGCGAAACCTTCCTTGTGGACCGACCCGACCGAGAAAGAGACCTTATCCGTCTTGACCTTCACTTCTTTCCCGGTAAATGTGCAGACCTTGATCTGACGGTCGTTGATGACGGCCAGCTGACCGTCCTTGAGATAGATGACCCGGCTGGTCCTATCCAGAATAGCCGGGACGTCGGAGGCGATGAAATTCTCCCCTTTGCCGATACCGATAATGAGGGGGGAACCGACCCGGGCCGCGATGAGCGTATCCGGGTGATCCGCGTGCAGGATCCCGACGGCAAAGGCCCCCTTAAGCTGCTGGATGGCGCGCAGGACCGCCTTGAGGAAATCTCCCTGGTAGAATTCCGCGATCAAATGCGGGATCACTTCGGTGTCCGTTTGGGAAAGGAAACGCACACCCTTTTTCTCAAGATCGCTCCGGAGTTCCTGGTAATTTTCGATGATGCCGTTGTGAACGACGAGGATCTTGCCGGAAGCGTCCGCGTGCGGATGGGCGTTGACGCGATTAGGAACTCCGTGCGTGGCCCAGCGGGTGTGAGAGATGCCAATCGTTGCGGATGGAAGAGCGTGCGACTTGATCAGTTCCTGCAGGTTATGGATCTTCCCTTCCGACTTACGGACGACCAGTTGACCGTTCCCGGAAGAGATGACGCCCACCCCGCTCGAATCGTAACCTCGGTACTCGAGTTTTTTGAGACCGTCGATGAGGATAGGGACAGCGTCCTTGCCCCCGACATAACCGATGATGCCGCACATAGGCTTACTGGGAAGCTGAATTGGCCTGAGGCTTCGTCCGGGTCGTGGCTGGAGATTTCTTTTTCGCAGATTTGGAAACGGAAACCTCGACTTGCGGACGGATATGGACCAGGGTAATGGCCCTTCGGTAATTGCCGCGTTTGCGGGAAAAATAGACGATCCCGTCGCAACCTGCGGTCAAATGAGTTCTGCCGATCACGTTAAGGCCGGGCTGCCAGCGATGACCTTCCCTGGTCAGGACGGTCCCCGCCCTCACCCATTGGCCGCCGCTCACCTTTATGCCCCTGGTTTCCTTATAATATCGTTTTGTTGTACCGCCGACTTTCGTCATGGATGTCTCCTCAATTGAATTCCGTCTATTGAGCGCAAGATTGACTGGGGGTTCCCTAAACCTGAAAGGCGGACACCGCCGTTGGCGGTGTCCGCCTTCGCAAGGAATCTGTCCAGCCTCGACGCTGATTTATTTGCCCTGAATGATCTTGTCGACCTCCGTTTTGAAACCATTAAGGTCGCGGGCCATGGTCTTCTTGCCGTTCAGGAAAAAGGTCGGCGTCCCCATGACCTGGACCTGCCCGCCCACTTCCAGATCCTTTTGAATGGCGGCTTCATAGGCAGCATCTTTGTCCTTGAGATCTTTCGTGAACTTATCGACGTTGAGGCCTATTTTTTGGGCCATCGCCTTATAACCATTCTCTGAGAGATCCGCCCCCTGCGTCAGCATCAGATCGATCATCTCAAAGTACTTCCCCTGATCGTTGGCGGCCAGAGCAGCCTTGGCGGCCGGTTTGGCGTTCGGATGAAAACTGAGAGGGAAATTCTTGATGATGAACTTTACATCGTTGGGATAGATCTTCATCACTTCTTTGACCGGGCCATAAAAACGTTCGCAGAACGGGCACTGGATATCCGCAAACATGGTGATGGTCGCCTTGGCGTTCTTGTTGCCGCGGATGGGTGAAGCACCTACGGGTATATCATAAACCTTGTTGAAATCTTCCTGCGGAGGTTGAGGGGCCTGCTGAGCGCCGGCACCCTGCCCCGGCTGGAGCGGCTGCTGCGCATACCGCTGGGCGGCATTGCGGGCCTGGTCGACAATATCCTGCA
>JAHFFX010000124.1:0-388 GCA_023247755.1 Candidatus Omnitrophota bacterium
TGGCGCGCGGCGTTCTCGCGCAAGACCCCGCTTCCGTTGAAAAGCAGGACCGCCAGGCGGTTTTGAACGCTTTGGATGAGTCCCCGGACCGGCGCGCTGCTCCCGCCGCTAGACCGCAGAATCCGAGACCCGTGATCCTGGATGTCCTGGAGCTTAAGGACATGGACATCATGGACGCGCTTAAGATCATTTCGGAAAAGAGCGGCCTGAACATCATTGCCGGTCAGAACGTCCAGAGCCGGGTCACCACCTACCTTAAGGACGTCGAGGTCCACGACGCTTTGAAGATCATTCTCGAAGCGAACAATCTGGCCTACGTTGAAGACGAGGGTATCCTCCGGGTCATGCCCGCCCAGGAGTTCGAAACGAAGTTCGGCCATAAGTTCGG
>JAHFFX010000124.1:398-7171 GCA_023247755.1 Candidatus Omnitrophota bacterium
ATCGAGACCCGGGTCGTGGGGCTATCGCACGCCCAGGCCGCGGACGTCATCGAGATCCTCAATAAGGCCAAAAGCGCCGCCGGAAAAGTGATCCCCGATGAGAAATCGAACAGCGTGGTCCTCATGGACACGGCCGCGAAGCTCAGTTCCCTGGAGGTCCTCCTCAGCCAGATCGATGTTCCCGTGGAAACCGAGGTGTTCACCCTCAATTATGCCCGGGCGGACGAGATGACCGAGAAGGTGACGGAGGCCATCACCCCAAATGTCGGCAGGGTCAAGTTCGACGCGCGCTCCAACAAGATCGTGGTCACCGACACCCCGCAGAAGATCAAGGAGGTCGCCAAGATCGTCGAGGCGTTCGATGAGAAGGAAAAAGAGGTCTCCGTGGAGGCCAGGATCATCCAGATCGAGCTCAATGACGAACACAAGATGGGGGTGGACTGGGAGGCGATCGTTTCCGATTATCACAGTCTGAACCTGAAAACGACCGAAAGCAGCGCAACCCCCATGCCTCCTCCGGGACGATTGAGCGTGGGCACCCTTTCGCACGAAGATTATCAGGTGCTCCTGGAGGCGCTGGACACCGTCGGCGATACGAACGTCCTCTCCAGCCCCCGCATCACCGCCGTCAACAACAAGGAAGCCAAGATCCTGGTGGGTTCCACCGAACCGTATGTGACGACGACCACCACCACGCCGTCCTCCGGGCCCGCGACGACCGCCGAGAACGTCAATTTCATCGAAGTGGGGGTCAAGCTCTTCGTGACACCCATGGTGCATAACGACGGTTTTATCACGATGAAGATCCGGCCCGAGGTCAGTTCCGTCATCCGCACGCTCACCACCGGCAACAATAACACCATTCCGGTCGTGGAAACTTCCGAGGCGGAAACGACTGTCATGGTCAAGAACGATTCCACGATCGTGATCGGCGGGCTGATCAAGGAAGAGAAAGTTCGCTCCGTCCGCAAGGTCCCGCTGCTGGGGGACATCCCGCTGTTGGGGTTCGCTTTCCGCAATCAGTCCCAGACCTCCCGCAAAACGGAGATCGTTATTTTTCTTACGCCCAAGATCCTTACCGGCGACGCGGAGAGCGGCAAGACTCCAGAGGAGACCTTGCCCCGCCTGAAACCAGAACCCGGGAAGGACCAATGACCAGAGCGCATTCCTGGGTCCTCAGTTGGCTGGCGCTGGCGGGTTTGACGCTGTGGTTGTCCGGCTGCGCCACCGCGCCGCCCCGCTCGACCGAGACCTCAACGGCCCCCGTCTCGTTGAGCAATTTGTGCCGGGAGCAGAAGGTGGATCTCAACGTGGACGCGGTGACCCAGGTGGTCACCCTCAGCAAGAACAACCTGAGCGCCAAGGTCCTGGTGGGTAGCGATGTCGTGCTCATCGGGAATGAAAAGATCATGTTGAGCGCGCCGATCCGCCGGGTCAAGGGCGCGGTGTATGTGCCGTCGGATTTCCGGCGGAAGGTCATTGACCGCTTCGGGCCGCAGGACACGTTCGCCGTCAAGAAGTTCCGGCAGATCGTCATCGATCCCGGCCACGGGGGCAAAGACCCCGGCGCCCACGGCCGTAGTGGTCTTAAAGAAAAAGAGGTGGTGCTCGACATCGCCAAGCGCTTAAAGAAAGATTTGGAGGCGTCGGGGATCAAGGTCATCATGACCCGCGATTCCGATGAGTTCATTTCCCTCAAGGAGCGCACGGAGATCGCCACCCGCTCCGATGCGGACCTGTTCGTGAGCGTTCACGCGAACTCCAGCCGTTCCCGCAGCGCCGAGGGCTTCGAGGTCTTCTACCTGCGCGAATTGAATTCGCGGGAGAAAAAGGACGATGACCTGCGGGACAATCAGCGCCTCAAGTTCCGTAATTTTTCCATGGAACGCGGTTCCCCGGTCCTGGATTCCATCGTGACCGATATGATGTACGGCTACAAGCAGGCCGAGAGCCGGCACCTGGCGGAGCACGTGATGCTGCGCACCCCGCACTCGCTTGACGCCGAACCCCGCGGCAGCAAGTCCTGCGCTTTCTTTGTATTGCGCAACACCCTCATCCCGGCGATCCTCGTTGAGGTCGGCTTCGTGTCCAACAACAAAGAGGAAAAGAAGCTCAAGACGAGCGTTTACCGGGAAAAGATCGCGGACAGCCTCGCGAAACACATTTTAAGTTATGCGGATCAAGACTAATTCCAACCGCCCCATCGGCGTATTCGATTCCGGCCTCGGAGGGCTCACGGTCGTCAAGGAGCTCCTGCGGCAGCTTCCCAGGGAGAACGTGGTCTATTTCGGCGACACGGCGCGCGTTCCCTACGGCACCAAGTCCCGGGAGGCCATCATCCGTTTTTCGCAGGAGAACGTGACCATCCTCAAGCAGTACCAGGTGAAGATGGTGGTCGTGGCGTGCAACACCTCCTCGAGCTTCGCGCTGCCCACGCTGCGCCGCTCCTTCGATCTGCCGATCGTGGGCGTGATCGGTCCCGGCGCCAGAAAGGCCGTGGAGGTCACGCGCAACAAGCGGGTGGGCGTCATCGCCACCGCCGCCACGATCAACAGCGGCGAATACGTCAAGCACATCAAGGCGCTGGACCGCGCGATCCAGGTCTTCGTTCAGAAATGCCCGCTGTTCGTGCCGCTGGTGGAGGAAGGGTGGACGGAAAAAACGGTGAGCGTTGATATCGCCGCGGAATATCTGAAGCCGTTGAAGAAAGCGGGGGTGGACACGCTCATCCTGGGCTGCACGCATTATCCGCTCTTGAAGGGGGTCCTGCGCAAGGTCATGGGGCCGGGAGTGCTGCTGGTCGATTCCGCCCAGGCGGTCGTGCAGGACGTCAAAGAACTTCTATCGAACACCAACTCGGCGCGCGCGGGCGTCTCCGCGCCCGCGCGCAAGTTCCTGGTGAGCGACGAACCCAAGCATTTCCACCGGCTCGCCCGGCAATTCCTGGGCTTCGAGATCAAGAACGTGAAACGCTGCCATGTTTGAAGTATCCGTCAAGGGCGACATCGCCAGTTCCCACATCCTGCACGGCTATCCCGGCAAGTGCAAGGACCTGCACGGCCATACCTGGAAGGTGGAGGTGACGATCGCTGGGGAAAAGCTCGATCCCATCGGATTGCTGGTGGATTTCCGCAAGGTCAAGAAGGACCTTCACGAACTTCTGGAAACGCTGGACCATAAGCACCTCAACGATCTGCCCGCCTTTAAGGATGTGAACCCATCGACCGAAAATCTGGCCAAGCATATTTATGAGGAATTCGTAAAGACGATCGCTCCACCGTTGCGTTTGAAGAAAGTGACCGTGTGGGAGTCGGAGTTGTCACGAGTAACCTATTATCGGTGACTCGTCGATCGGGGCACGTGATTCGTTTATATCCTGTATTCAAAATTGATTACCGGCTTACAACGAGTCACGGGGCCCGTGTCACGAGTTACAAACCGTTATGAAGAAAGCTATCGTTTTACTCTCCGGCGGGCTCGACTCCGCTACGACCCTCTTTTTTGCCAGGGCCAAAGGCTACAAGGTCCACGCGCTCATTTTCGACTACGGCCAGCGGCACCGCAAGGAAGTGCACGCGGCCCGGCGTTTGGCGCGGGCGGCGGGTTGCGATCTTAAGGTGGTGAAGATCGCGCTGCCCTGGCAGGGTTCGTCCCTGCTCGATAAGAAAATGGCTCTTCCCGGCAACCGCAAGCTTGATAAGCAGGAGATCCCGTCGACCTACGTCCCGGCGCGCAACATCATTTTTCTGAGTTTCGCGGCGTCCTATGCCGAGGCCGTCGGTGCACAGGTCATCTTTATCGGGGCGAACGCGGTCGATTATTCCGGGTATCCCGATTGCCGGCCGGAGTTCTACGCGGCGTTCCGAAAAGCGCTCGCGCGCGGCCAGAAAGTGGGAATCGAGGGCCGCGCGCTGCGCATCGAAACCCCGCTCATCCGCAAGACCAAGACGCAGATCATCCGATTGGGGCTGCGGCTGGGCGTGCCGTACCATCTGACCTGGTCGTGTTACGCGGGCGGTAAGCGTCCGTGCGGGGTGTGCGATAGTTGCCGTATTCGGACCCAGGGGTTTGCCGCCATCGGGGCCAAGGACCCATTCTTTAAATGACCCAACACCGGCATTTCCATCATCATTACCGTTCTCCGGTCAAAAGAAGCGTGTTCTCGCTGGTCATTGTTGTGGGCACGATGCTGTTCGGCATCGCCGGGATGCATTATCTGGAGAAGCTGTCGTGGCTCGACGCTTTTTACTTCATGAGCATGATCGCGACCTCGCAGGGGCCGATGATGATGCCCGTGACCCCGGCGGGAAAGATCTTCGCTTCCTTTATGGCATTCCTCTCGGTCGGGATCGTCGCCGCCGCGCTGGGATTCCTCTTCGGGCCGTTCTTCGGCCAGCTTTGGCGCATCGGGGTGGAGCATTTGGAGGAGGATTTGAATCTTAAGAATAAAGATAAGACTTCGAGGGGTTGAAGGGTGTAGGGTCGAGGGTGTAGGGTTGCGGAGGAAGTGTGATAGTAATGGAAGAGCCGAAAGTTATTTATGAAAGACTGGTAGCGAAGGCAGATGACTTCAATGTTGAGAAGGTAATTGCTGCTATAAAATTAATAGAGAATTTATTCAGTAGTGCATATCTGGATGAGGAATCTCAAAAAGCGAAAAGAGGTGGTCTGAAGATAGAAAATATTCATCGGATAATTTATCTTCTGGGTTGTTATAACTCGTGGGTAGAAGAAACAGTGAAAACAGGTGTTGCTAAGGCGACCTTGGAAGTATTAGAGCTATTAAAATTAGCTGAAGATTTAGTGATTGTAAAAAGAGCTAGAAATTATGAGAAGATTCTCCCAAGGCTACGGATAAAAGAAGAATTTGATTCCGCTGTGTTTGAAGTCGAAATGGCAGTTGCATATTTAAATGACGATTGTAATGTTTCTTTTGTTAAAGAAAGGGTTGCTGATAAAATGCCGGATTTGGAAATCAAAACCCCGGCAGGATCAAGATTTTATTCAGAGTGTAAAGCTAGAATCTTAAAGCCAATAATCGATTGGGTATCTTTAGAAAGATATGTCACAAAGCAATTAAGGGACAGTTCGGAGCAGTTTACTTTAGAGGGGCCCGGGGTTTTGTGTCTTAAGTTCCCTTATAATCAGGGTTTGCATGCTTCTTCTAGTATTATGAAAAAATTGGAAATAATTGTTAAGTCAAAACTGAAGTCGAATGAAAAGAGGAAAATCAATAAAGTTGATCTTTTAGTCCCGACTTACCAGCAGATTGAAAATGGAGAAAAGGAAGGCTTTTCTTATCATGCCGCAAGGTCCATCATTAAACATCCTAATCCTTTATATGTTTTTCCTTCGCGATGAGCAATAAAGCATTTTCCCCTACACCCTTGACCCTTCACCCTTCAACGGCAAAAATATCCGAAGTCTTCCGCTCCATCCAGGGCGAGGGACCCTACGCCGGCGTTCCCCAGGTCTTCATCCGTTTCTTCGGCTGCCACATGCACTGCTCCTGGTGCGACACGCCGGACTCGATCGGCGACGGCAAGCGCGTATATAAGGAATATACCCTGCCGCAACTGGTGCGGACGGTGGGGCCGCTGGCGAAAGATTGTCATTCGGTGAGCCTCACCGGTGGGGAACCGTTGCTGCAGGCGGATTTCATCAAGTTGCTCATCCCGCATTTGAAGAAGATGGGATCGAAGATTTATCTCGAAACAAGCGGCGTTCTTTTCAAGGAGCTGAAAAAGGTGGTGGGCGGCGTGGACATCGTCGCCATGGACCTCAAACTTCCGAGCTCCACCCGCTGCCGTCCGTTCTGGGAAGAACACGCCGAGTTCCTGAAGATCGCGAAACGCAAGGATTGCTTCATCAAGACGGTGATCTCCGGCGAAACGACCCGGGAAGACGTGGTGCGGGCCGCGCGACTGGTTTCCGCTGTGGCGCCGCGCACCTTTTTCGTGCTTCAGCCCAACACGTTCGACCTTCACAACGGCGCGGTCGGCAAATGCCGGGATTTTCAAACCGTTTGCCTGAAGTACCTGTCGGATGTTAGAATACTGCCTCAGTTGCATAAGTTTATGAAGGTAAGATGAAGGTATTGGCGTATGGCTAATGGCGTATGGCATATGGTGAATTTGACTATAGCTACATTCTCTACACCATAAGCCATACGCTATCAGCCATCTGCGCAGAGCCATAAGCAAATATTCCTTATGAAGAAACCAGCCTCCTACGAAGGCCTCCAATCCAGCATCCGCAAGCTCAAGACCCCCAGGATCGACGTCTGGAAGAACCAGTATCCGGACCGCGATTACACGGTGGAGCTGAGCATCCCGGAGTTCACCTGCATCTGCCCCAAGACGGGTCTTCCGGATTTCGCGACCATTGAGTTAAGCTATGGGCCCCACAAGGTTTGTCTCGAGCTCAAATCCTTCAAGTACTATCTTTTGTTCTACCGCGACGTCGGGATCTTTCACGAACATTTCGTCAACAAGATCCTCGATGACGTCGTGGCCGCCGTCCGCCCCCGCTGGGCCAAAGTGAAGGCCGTCGTCAATTCCCGCGGCGGCATCCAGACGACGGTGAGCGCGGAGTGGCGGAGTTAGTTTTGTTAATCAAGCAATGATTCGTGGCACGGGATCCGTCAACGCGTCACGAACCACGTGTCACGAGTCACAACATAGGAGTCTTCAATGTCAATTCAAGTTGCGATCATGATGGGAAGTGAATCGGACGCGCCGACGATGTCGGAGGCCGCGAAGATCCTGACCGAT
>JAHFFX010000028.1 GCA_023247755.1 Candidatus Omnitrophota bacterium
TCCACGCGGCTGGAATCAATCATTGGTGCCCTTCTCCTGCGCCTTTCATCATCTTTTCCAAGAAATGGGTGGAAACGGTCCCCTTGACGAACTGCGGATGGTTAAGAATCTTGCGGTGCAATCCGATCGTCGTCTTGATGGGGGCCACATGGAATTCGTCCAGAGCGCGCAGCATCGTGCGGATGGTCTCCTCGCGGTTCTTGTTGTGCACGATGAGCTTTGCGACCATGGAATCGTAATGCGGACCGATGACGTATCCCGGATAAATGTGCGTGTCGATGCGGACCCCGAACCCTCCGGGAAGGTTCAGCTCTTCGATCTTTCCCGGGGAGGGCATGAAATTATTGTCCGGGTCCTCGGCGTTGATGCGGCACTCCATGGCATGCCCGCGGAACTTGACGTCCTCCTGGCGCGTCTTGAGCTTCCCGCCGTGAGCCAGGCGGATCTGCTCCTTGATGAGATCGATGAACGTCACCATTTCGGTGACCGGATGCTCGACCTGGATCCGGGTGTTCATCTCCATGAAATAGAACTGGCCGTTGGCGTCGAGCAGAAATTCGATCGTGCCCACCCCGCGGTAGTTGGCCGCCTTGGCGGCCTTGACCGCTACGTCCCCCATCTTCTTTCTCAGTTTTTCATCCAGGGCCGGGGAAGGGGATTCTTCAATGAGCTTTTGGTGCCGCCGCTGGACACTGCAATCGCGTTCCCCCAGGTGAATGACATGCCCGTGATGGTCCGCGACGATCTGGAATTCGACGTGCCGGGGCTCGTTGATGTATTTCTCGATGTAAACGTCCGGGTTGCCGAAATTGGCCTCGGCCTCCTGCTGGGCCATGGCGAACTGGCTGCGCAGGGTCACATCGTTGTGGCAGACCCGCATGCCCTTGCCGCCGCCGCCCGCGGACGCCTTGATGATCACGGGGTACTTGATCTTCTTGGCGATCTCGATGGCCTGGTTCTGGGACTTGACCACCCCTTCACAGCCCGGGGTGACCGGCACCCCGATCTTGCGCATGGTCTCGCGCGCGGCCACCTTATCCCCCATGAGGCGGATCGTCTGCGGCGTGGGCCCAATGAACGTGATGTGGCACGATTCGCAGATCTCCGCGAAGTGCGCGTTCTCCGCGAGAAACCCGTACCCCGGATGAATGGCCTCGACATCCGTGATCTCCGCCGCCGAGATGATGGCCGGGATGTTCAGATAACTGTCGCGGCTGGGGGCGTTGCCGATGCAGACCGCTTCGTCGGCAAAACGGACATGGGAGGATTCGCGGTCCGCCTGGGAATATACGGCAACCGTACGGACGCCCAATTCCTTACAGGCGCGGATGATGCGAAGCGCGATTTCCCCACGGTTGGCTATGAGAATCTTGTGGAACATATATGTCAGAGCGGCTCTACCACAAACAACGTCTGCCCGAATTCCACCGGTTCCGCGTTCTGCACGGCCACCTCAACGACCTTGCCGCGGACTTCTGATTTGATCTCGTTCATGAGCTTCATCGCTTCGACGATACAGACGACCTGCCCGATCTCCACGACCTGCCCCACGTCAACGAAGGGTGGAGCTTCCGGCGAGGGAGCGCGATAAAAAGTCCCGACCATGGGCGAAGAGATCGGTTTGGTGGCCTTGCCGTTGACCGCGGCCGCGGCGGATTCTTCGGCCGGTTTGGACGCGGGAAGGTTCTCTAGGCGATATTCGGGAGGGCGGTGAGGAATGAATTCGGGATAATCAGGGGAGGATTTCTTCAGTTTAATCTTGGAACCTTCTTTTTCGATCTCGAGCTCATTGAGATCATGCTCATTCATCAGGTTGATCAGTTCCTTGATCTCTTTCAAATTCATTTCTGGACCCTTTCCACGTAACGGCCGTCCCGCGTGTCGACCTTGACCCAATCGCCGACGTTGATGAACAGCGGGACCTGCACGGTCGCTCCCGTATCGATCTTGGCCGATTTGTTGCCGGCCTTCGATGAATCACCGCGAATCCCCGGATCCGATTCCACGATCTGAGCGGTGATGAAGGTCTGCACAAAGACTTTCTGGAGCTTGTGATCGAAAAGGACCGCCGTCACCTGCATGTTGTCCTGCAGATAATTGACGGTGTCTCCCATCTCCGTCTTGCCGATGGTCAGGTCCTCATACGTTTCGCTGTCGAGAAAATGATAGGTGTCGCCGGAACTATACTGATAAATGAGCCGCTTTTCCTCAAGGTAGGCCTCTTCGATGGAATCGGAGGTGCGGAACGTGCGCTCCAGGACCGCGTCGGTCTTGAAATTCTTCAGTTTGGCCCGCACGAAGGCGGCACCTTTACCGGGCTTGACGAACTGCGCGTCAACCACCATCCAGACCTGATTGTCGAGGACCAGCCCTATCCCCGGCTTAACATCCGTGATCGATATGTTCACTTAAGACCTCGCATCCCGCTTTGTTGACCAACACCATGTCTTCGATCCTGATACCGAACTTGTTCGGGAGGTAAACGGCGGGCTCCACGGTCACGATCATATTCTCTTTGAGGACGGCGGGACTTTTGGAGGACAGCCGCGGATCCTCATGGATCTGCAGGCCGACCCCATGCCCGAGAGAATGGCCGAAGAATTGACTTAACTTTTTGGATTTTAGATAGTTACGCGCCTCGAAATCAACTTCCGAGGCCTTAACGCCAGCTTTGATCTTCGCAATGGCCTTACGCTGCGCAACCTCTACCGCCGTAAAAATTTCCCGAACAAGCTGCGGTATTTTACCTAAAATGAATATACGTGTCAAGTCGGACTTGTAGCCCTTTACGTCGATACCGAAGTCCACCAGAACGATTTCGTTGCGGCCGAACCGACGGGCCGTGGGTTTGGCATGCGGCAGGCTGGAATTGGGGCCAGAGGCGATGATCGGGTCAAAGGAAAAACCCACCCGGCGGGCCTTAACGTACTGCTCCAGACTGGAACACACCGCTGCTTCGCTCACGCCGGGGCGGATGATGCCTTTAAGGTATCTTAAGGCCTGCTGCTGGATCTTCAAGGCCTGACGGACCTGTTCAATCTCGCCCTTTTCTTTGATCTCCCGGAGTTTCTCCACCAGGCCGTTGGCCGCCACCAAGCGGACCGAAGCGGGACAGGCCGCCTTCAACCTGCGGAACGTCGCCAATGACACATGCCGTTCGTCAAAACCGATGCGTCGGGCCCGCCGAAGGCGGGCCCGGGCGAACACCGCCTCGGGAAGCGACGTGGAATACTGAAAAACCGGGATGTTCTTGAGGCCTTTCCGGGCTTCCAGCACATAACGGAAATCGGTGAGATAAACGGCATTCCCGTGGCCGACGAGGAGCCACGATTCCGAAGCGGGGAAGCGGGTGAGATAGCGGATATTGGTGTCCTCGGTCACCAGATAGGCGTCGAGGTGATGAGCGGACAGTTGACCGGTTAGGTTAAGAAGGCGATCATTCATTGAATGGCCAAATTCCAAACTTCAAGGACCAAACAAATCATAAATTCCAAGAATCCAAGCCCCAAGCGCTTTTCTATTTGAACATCGGAATTTGGGATTTGGAAATTGTTTGGTTCTTGGAATTTGGTGATTGGAGCTTAATAGCGGTTGACGGTCTTTTAAGATTCACTTCTCGGCTTCATCCACGAGCATCACGGGAATGCCGTTCTTGATCGGGTATTTGCGGCCGCAGGAGCGACAGACGATTTTGTCGCTCTTGAGCTCCACATCCCCCTGACAGGCAGGACAGGCGAGGATGGCGAGCAGTTCCTTATCGATCACGCCCGGCTCCTTCCTTCTTGGCCAATTCGACGAAGCGCATTTGCAATTCGTACAAAGCCGAATTGAGGGTGTCGGCCTCCTGTTTGGTGAGGTTACCTTTTGTTTTGTACCTCAGGAGCACCAAGGTATCGATGAATATCTTGGCCTGCTGCAGGTCCTGCATGTTCTCATTGGTGGCCGGATGCGGGGTCTCCCCAAGGAAGATCATGGCTTGATAGACCAGGCTGGAGAGATATTCGGCGAAACTGATGTCGGTCTGTGGCGGCGGTTCGGCCGGCGCGCTGGGCGCCGGGGACGGCTCCGGAGGGGATGCGGCCCCGGGACTTGCCGGTGTTCCCCCGATCTTTCTTTTTTCATCGGCCACGGAGTCCTTCCAGGCCTCGTCCACGTACTTGTCGTCCATTAATTCACCCCTTTTCGTCGGAAATAAAGTGCGGATTAGGATACCATCCTCTTAATATCTTGTCAACGTGGGACGTTGGACGTGGATTAATTCATGTAGCTATATTCAATTTCTCACGTCCTACGTCCGAGCGAGCCCCCGCCAACGGCGGGGTGAGCGGACGTCCAACGTCCCACGTTCTACTGCGCTTTCACTTCAAACGAGATCACCACGTTGAAGGACAGCTCCGGGTACTTCAGGTCCGGAGGGAACGGCGGGAAAGGGTTCGAATCCTTGATGCTTTTCATGCCGACCTGCCGCAACTGGGCATTGGCGGACGTTTTTTCCTCGATGAGCTTCACCTGTTTGAGCGCGCCCGTGTTCTCGAGCACGAAGGTCAGGTAAACCTCCCCCGATTCATATTCCGTGTAATTCTGATAGGCCTGGTCGCGGATGCGGGTCCGCACCTCCTGGTAATAATTCAGGTAGACGGGGTTGTTGATCTTCTCGGATTTGACCGGCGGCACGGTGATGCGCCGCTCGACCGGCATGCGGTCCATCTGGGCCGGCTTTTCGGCGAGCTTCGTGCTGGAGGTCAGCTTGTTCATGTCACGGACGACCGGGGAATCCACCATCTTCTTAAAGAGCACCTGGGAATCCGGGAGCTTCTCCTCCTTGAGGGTCTTCACCTCCCGGGTCTCTTCTTTCTTCGGGGCTTGGGGCTTGTCGGCGGGCGTTTTGTAATAAACGACCTCGACCGGACGGGCGATCTTCTTGGGAAGATGGGCCTGGAGGAAGGAAAATCTCACCGCAAAGCACAGGTGCAAAAGCACCGAGAGGAACAGCGCTAAGGAGAACAGCTTGTTCTCCGGAAGATAATTCTGCGGATGGGCGTTCATGGTGTCAGTTTCCATTGGCGTGCAATCCGAATTTTCCCACAAGCGGAACGAAAACACAACGGCAGAATTCCTCCGGCTCGAAACGATCTTGTTTCCGGAGGATCCGTTTCAGGACCTGGCCGCCGAGGTCCCCCATCGGAACGACCATCCGGCCTCCCGGCGCCAACTGCCCGGCCAACGCGGACAATGCTTCCGGCGCCGCCGCCGTCACGATGATGGCGTCGAAGGGGCTTTCCTCGATCCACCCCGCGGAACCGTCCCCCAACCGGGCGCGGATATTGGCCATTCCCAATGCCGGCCAGACCTTCCGCGCCGCGGAAAGCAACGGTTCGATCCGCTCAATGGTATAAACGACCCGGCACAACCCGGAAAGGATCGCCGTTTGATAACCGGAACCGGTCCCGATCTCCAGGACTTTTTCTGAACCGGTAAGGGCCAGCAACTCCGTCATCAACGCCACCATATACGGCTGGGAGATCGTCTGGCCGTGCCCGATGGACACGGGTGCGTCCGCGTAAGCCGACGATCGATCTGCCGGCGGGACGAACTCATGCCGCGGGACCCGCAACAGGGCTTCGATCACCCCGGGATCCTTGATGCCCCGGGCAACGACCTGCTCCTCCACCATCTTCTCTCTCAGGACCTGGTATTGCACATTTCCTTGATGAAATACACGATAAAACGGATCGTATCGAGGATCGGGTTGATCTTGCTCGCTTCATTGCGGTAAATGGTCTTGATGGGGACGGAATGAATGCGAAAACCCTTTTTGGCGGATTTGATGAGGACTTCGGTCTCGATCTCAAAATCCGAGGAGCTGATGGAGATCTGACGCAGGATAGCGCAGCTGATGAGGCGGTAACCGCATTGCGTGTCCGGAATCTTCTGGCGACAGGCCAGGGAAATAAGCCCCGACATGATGCGGTTGGTCATCAGCCTCAACCAGGGCATGCCCTGGGGATTGTCCAGGCGCGTCCCGGTCACCACACAATTGGGGTTTTCGGCGGCCTTGGCAAGGAACTGTTCGATGTCGCCAACGTCGTGCTGTCCGTCGGCGTCCATCGTGACCACGTTGTCGAAATCCTGCCGTAACGCGTACTCGAAACCATGGCGCAGGGCCTGCCCCTTGCCCATCTTCAGCTGATGCCGGATCACGAAAGCCCCGTTACGGCGGGCGATCTCACCGGAACCGTCATTGGAACCGTCGTCGATCACGACCACCGATAAGCCGCGGGCCGTGAGCTTTTCCACAACGGCGCCGATCGTGGAGACCTCGTTATGGGCGGGAACAATGACACAGGTTTTCATGGGCTCCAGAACTCCCTGAACATCAGCCACTGATCCGGAAATTCGCGGATCTTGCGTTCGATCACCGCACTGTATTGGCGCATGAGCGCCAGCAGCGCCGCGTGATCCTTAACATGTTCATCCACAAAGGTAGGCAGGATCGGTTCTCCCATCATCAAGGTGAATCGATTGTCATTATTGCGGGTGAGGAACGTCGGGACGATCGCCGCCCCCGTCTTGATGGCAAAGACCGCGGCCCCCTTGGGGATCATCGACCGCCGGCCGAGAAAATCCAGCTCTTCGCCATGGTGCGTGAAGTCCCGGTCGGCCAATAAGGCCACGAGCTTGTTCTCCTTCAGCGCTTCAATGCAGCGCCGCACCGCGATGCTCATCGGAATGATCGTGACCCCGTGCGTTTCCCGCTGCTGGTTGAAGAGGTCGTTCACCGGGCGTTCCTTGTGCGGCAAGGCGATCGCGACGATCGGGTAACCCAGTTTGCTTAAAACGACGCCCCCCAGCTCCCAGTTCCCGATGTGCGCCGTAAGGATAACGACGCCTTTGCCGCGCTTGAGCATGGCATCGATCACCCCGATGTTGTTGATCGCGACGTTCTCCCGGATGAACTGCTCGTCGACCTTGTGGGCCATGCGGAAGAATTCGACCAGATACAGGCCGAAATTCTCAAAGACCTTTAAAGCGGTCGCGGTGATCCGGGCCTCATCTTCCGGCCTCCCCTTTGTCCCCAGGATCAGACGCAGATTGTTTTTTACGGCCTTGCGGTCCCTGGGAGAGAACCAATACTGCAGGTCGGAGAGGAAGCGCGCGATCCAATAGGATATCCCGACCGGCAAACGGTTGACGCAGAATTGCCCAAATTTGTACAGGAGGAATTTAAACATCAGGCATGGTTCTCGCGGCGGATCGGAAAACGGACCGCGGCCCGACGGCCGGGACCGGTGGTTCCAAGATCAGGCGGGCGATGTCCCTGGCCGCCTGCGGTCGGCCGTGAGCCATGGCCGCCGCGCGCATTTCCTTGAGCCGATGGGAACTTTGCAGTAGCAGTTCGATCTCCTCACCGAGATCGTGGGTCCGGTCGATGCGGATCGCGATCCCGTTCTGCAGAAGAAAATCGGTATTGCGCATCTCCTGGCCCGGCAAGGGGTCGACGATCACCATCGGAAGCCCTTTGGCGAGGCATTCCGAAGTGGTCATGCCCCCGGGCTTCGTGATGATGAGGGTGGAGATGTCCATCAATTCATCGACGTTATCGACGTATTCGAAAGTGATCAATTTCTTGCCTGCGGCGGGATCGATCCCTTTTAACCAGCGGATAAGCTTCTTGTTCACGCCGGCGATGACCATTACCTGCAGGGGCCTTCGGACCTTCAGCAACGAGCGGACGATCTGCTTGATGGGCCCTAGCCCCTGGCCTCCGCCCATCACCAGAATGACCGGAAGATTAAGATTGATCCCCAGCCGAGCGGCAATAGCGGCGCGGTTCTGCTTCATGGCGAAATTGGCATGGATGGGGATCCCGAACAGTTTGAGGCGCTCCTCGGGAACGCCCTTGGTGAGGAACCGCCAGCGGGCGTCCTCCGAGGGGACCACATAATAGTCCACCCCCTCGTTGAGCCAGTAGGAATGCGGCGCGTAGTCCGTAAGAACTCCGATGAGCTTAAAGGGCAGATGGTGCACCGTCTTGTAATCGGCGACCATGCCGCAGGGAAAGGCCTGCGTGCAGACGACCGTGTCGGGCTTGAATTCGTTGAACAGGTCGGCCAGCTTCTGGTGGCTGGTTTTGTGCAGATGCTTCTTGATGCCTTCTGAGCGTTTGAAGACCTTGGGGTTGTCGTAAAGATAATCCCAGACCTTGGGCGTGCGCTTGATGATCCCCATGTAAGCGCGGTTGACGATCTTCTCAAGAAGGGGATAGGTGTAACCGAAACCATTGAGGCTCATCACCTCCGCCGTCGGATCCAGAAGCTTGATCGCTTTTTCGATGGCAACGGTCGCGGCCCGGTGTCCGGAGACCCGGGTGATGTATAACAGCAGGATCCGGCGCGCTTGGGAGATCTCGTAAGCTGTCATTACCTGATGGTGGCGAGCGGTTGACCGATCCGGACGGGTTGCCCTTCCGCGACAAGGATATTCTGAACCATGCCGTTCTTGGGCGCGGGAACGCAAAAGGTCGCCTTGTCCGTGACCAATTCCACGATGTCGTCATCGACCGCCACCTGTTGCCCAACCTTGACGTGCCAGCAGGCAACGGTGGCCTGGGTGATGCCTTCGCCGAGTTCTGGAAGAATTACCTGTTCCATTGGACCTTTTTTCGTTTCCCCGGTTAAGTTTTCTGGTTAGGGTCAGGAGGCCGGTATGGTATTGGGTTATGTGATCGGTATTCAATGACCACCGACCTAACCCAACAACCATACTGGCTTCTTAACCTTAACCAAAGACCTTACAAGGTTTATTACAAAATCCTATGAACTTTAAAATGCCGCTCCCAAACTTCCACGAGGGCCTTTTTCACCTGAACCATATCCACCGCATGGCCAAGGAGTTCCTGCATGGAAGTCATTTGCACATTCAGGCCACAGGGACGGATGAGGGAAAACAAAGCAAGGTCGGTGTTCACGTTGACCGCAAGACCGTGATAAGCGACCCACTTCCTGACGCCGATGCCGATGGAAGCGATCTTCCGCCCTCCTGCCCAAACGCCGCGCCGGCCCTCCGAACTATCAGCCAATATATCAAAACCACGCAATAAATCAATGGCGACCTGCTCCAACATGGCCAAGTACAGCTTCAGGTCCCGGCCGAAACGATCCAGCCGAACAATGGGGTAAACAACCAGTTGTCCCGGCGCATGAAGGGTGACCTCCCCCCCGCGGTCGATGCGAACGAGCGGGATACCCCGCGTGCAGAGCTGATCGGCGTCCGCAAGGATGTGTTCATCCTTTCCTAAACGGCCCAACGTGAGGACCGTCGGGTGCTCGCAGAAGATCAATCGTTCGGGATCGCCGGCGACCACTTCGGCAACCAGCGCCTGCTGGCGGCGCCAGGCTTGGAGATAATCGATCAATCCCCAGTCTTCAAGAAGACAGGGCTGATCCGTCTGGATGTTGGTGGATGTCGGATTCATGGAAGCGTCTCGGGCGGCCCCGCCCCCTCGGGGGCGGGGCCGCCCGACAGGAATTTCAGCGCAACCGGCGATAGTTTGTCCCTCAGCCTTTCTGAATATTGAGGCAGCCTGAGGGACGTGTGCGGTTTTCCCTGAATACCGGCAACAGGCCGGCCCTTAGGCCGGCCTTTTGCCGCGCAGTAAACTGCACACGGCTTCGGCCATTTCCCGGGTCCCGACCGCGGTGGGGTCGTTGCGGTCGGCCTTGAGGTCGTAGGTCACGGCCTTGCCTTCTTTGATCACGTCGCGCACGGCCTGCTCGAGACGCTGGGCGGCTTTCGTCTCGCCGAGATAATCCAGCATGAGGGAAGCCGAAAGGATCGTGGCCGCGGGATTGACCTTGTTAAGGCCCGTGTACTTCGGGGCGGAACCGTGCACGGGCTCAAAGAGCGCGATCCCATCGCCGATATTGGCCCCGGGCGCCAGCCCCAAACCGCCGATGAGGCCGGCACAAAGGTCGGAAATGATGTCGCCATAGAGATTCGGCAAAACCAGCACATCAAAATTCTGCGGCCGCTGCACCAGCTGCATGCAGCAGTTGTCGACGATCACATCCTCGAACGCGACCCGGCCTTCGTATTCCTTGGCGACCTCCCCGGCCGTGCGCAAAAAGAGCCCGTCGGAGAACTTCATGATATTGGCCTTGTGAACGGCAGTGACCTTCTTGCGCCCGTGCTTGAGGGCGTATTCGAAGGCGAACTTCACGATGCGGCGGGACGCGGAAACGGAAATGGGTTTGATGGAAACCGCCGCGTCATCCTTGATCTTGCGCGGCTGCAACTTATTGCAAAGTTCAATGACCTGGGCCACTTCCGGCGAACCCTTTTCGAACTCAATGCCCGCGTAAAGGTCCTCCGTATTTTCGCGAAAAATGACAAGGTCCACGCCTTTGAAGCTTTTGGCGCCTTCGAACGATCTGCAGGGACGGACACAGGCGAAGAGGTCCAGCGCCTGGCGCAGGGCGACGTTCACCGAACGGAAACCTTTTCCGATCGGGGTAACGATGGGGCCCTTGATGGCCACTTTGCTCTTGCGGATGGCCTCGAGGACATGGTCCGGCAAAGGCGTCCCGTACTTCTTGATCGCGAACTCGCCGACGGGCTGCTCATCCCATTCAATGGCGACGCCGGTGGCGGCGACACACTGCTTCATCGCCTCGGCCACTTCGGGCCCGATGCCGTCGCCGGGTAAAAGCGTAACACGGTGGGTCATTTCTACTCCTGTATTAGACCTGCGGGTGAGAACTATCTTTTAATCTGGGTCTTCTGCTGGGCCTGCTGGTTCTGTTGGGCGGCCAAAAGTTGCTTGAACTCTTCCACGTTCTTGACCTTGGCGAGCACCGATTCGAAAGTGACGGCCCCTTCCATATAAAGATCGCGCAGGGAACGGTCCATCGTTCGCATACCGTATTGGCTGCCCGTCTGGATCGCCGTCGGGATCTGCTCGATGGCCTGTTCCCGGATGAGGTTGCGGATGCCGGGGGTGGCCACCATGATCTCGGTGGCGACGATCCGCCCCTCCCCCTTGGCCCGGGGAAGAAGCAACTGGGAAATGACCCCCTGCAAGCAGGAGGCGAGCTGCAGTTTGACCTGCTGCTGCTGGTGCGGAGGGAACACGTCGATGATACGTTCGATGGTCTGCGGCGCATCCGGCGTGTGCAAGGTTGCCAGCACCAAGTGTCCGGTTTCCGCCGCGGTGAGCGCGGTCGAGATGGTCTCCAGGTCGCGCATTTCACCGACCATGATGACGTTGGGGTCCTGGCGCAAACAACGTTTGAGGGCATCGGAGAAGGAATGCGTATCGCTGAACACTTCCCTTTGCTTGATGATGGATTTCTTGTTGGTATGAATGTATTCGATGGGGTCTTCGATGAGAATAATGAGGGACGCCCGCTCCTGGTTGATGAGGTTGATCATCGCGGCGAGCGTGGTCGTTTTTCCGGTGCCCGTAGGACCGGTGACAAGGATCAGGCCATTGGGCCGGCGGGCCATTTCACTGACGATATCGGGCAAACCCAATTCGGTGATCTCCGGAACGAACAGCGGTATCCGCCGAAACGCCGCCTCGACCGATCCGCGCTGGATATGGACGTTGACGCGGAAGCGGTCCAGCCCGGCCATGGCCAGGGAAAAATCGAGTTCGCGCTCCTTCTCGAACTTTTCCTTCTGGTCGTCGGTAAGAATCGCGTAGATCATCTTCTTCATGTAGTCCCGGTTGAGGGGCTCCAACTTGGTGAGCACGAGTCGCCCGTCAATACGCAGGACCGGAGGAGTGTCTTCCGTCAGGTGAAGGTCCGAGGCCTTTTCCTGGATAGCGAGCAAGAGCAGTTCTCTTAGTTCCATGATGATCTCCTGAAATTTAGGACGCACATTTTATGCGACTCTTGTGCAGAAATTTTAACGCGGATTGACGCGGATTGCACGCGAATTCTCGCGGATTTAATCCGCGGTGATCCGCCATAAATCCGCGAAAATCCGCGTTAAGGAAGTCTTCCGGCGTTATAAAATCACTTCTTCACCGCAGCGGCCGGCAACGAAGTTGCCCCTACGGGCGCGTTCTTCTTGGCCCACTCCCCGATGCGCTTGATACCTTCCTTGATCTTTTCCTGAGAGGTCGCGAAACTCAACCGCAAGAACCCCGGCGCCCCGAATCCTTCTCCGGGAATGAGCGCCACGTTCACTTCATCAAGGATCTGCTTGGCGACCGCGTCCGCCGCGCCGAACTTCGAGAAATCGCAGAACACGTAGAAGGCCCCCTGCGGACGGACATAGGAAACGCCCGGAACCGCATCAAGGCATTTGAGCATCAGATCCCGCCGGGCTTCGAATTCACGGCACATCGCCTTGATCGATTCCTCCGGGCTTTTGAGCGCCGCCATCGCCGCCATCTGGCTGATCGAGGTCGGATTGGACGTCGAATGGTCCTGGAATTTGTTGACGTAATCGATGACTTCCTGCGGCCCGCCGCAATAGCCGATGCGCCAGCCGGTCATGGAATAGGCCTTCGACACCCCGTTGACCGTGAGGGTGAGATCATAAATGTCCTTTCCCAACGCGGCAAAGGAAATGAAATTCAACCCGTCATAGACCAATTTTTCATAGATCTCATCGCTGATCACATAAATTTTATGCTTCACGCAGATCTCGGCGATCGACTCCAGTTCCTGCCGGGAATAGACCGAGCCGGTAGGGTTGGAGGGCGAGCATAAGACCAGGAGCTTCGTTTTGGAATTGATGTGCGCTTGGAGACCGGCGGGAGTGATCTTGAAATCGCTCTTGGCCGTGGTGGGAATGAATACCGACCGGGCGCCGGAGAACTTCACCATTTCCGGATAACTGACCCAGTAGGGCGCGGGGATGAGGACTTCCTCCCCTTCATCCGCGAGGACCTGGATGATATTGAAGATGGAATGCTTGGCCCCGCAGGAAACGGCGATCTGCGACGGCTTGTAAGTGAGGTTGTTGTCTTTAAGGAACTTGGCGGCGATCGCTTCTCTTAACTGCGGCGTGCCGATGCTGGGGGTGTACTTCGTGAATCCATCCTGGATGGCTTTGATGCCGGCGGCCTTGATATCCGGCGGCGTGTCGAAGTCAGGTTCCCCGGCGGCAAAATTGACCACGTCCTTGCCCTGGCTTAAGAGCTCTTTCGCCCTGGCCGTAATGGCGAGCGTGGTCGATCCGACAAGCTGCTGGATGCGCCGGTTGACTTTCATGCGAAGGAAGAGGTGTTATTTGCCCCCCGAAGGTTTTTTCGTAAACATCTTTTTGAGGCC
Organism: Candidatus Omnitrophota bacterium; assembly: GCA_023247755.1. Lineage (GTDB taxonomy): Bacteria > Omnitrophota > Gorgyraeia > Zapsychrales > JAHFFX01 > JAHFFX01. The sequence continues at coordinate 13,287 of JAHFFX010000028.1, forward strand.
GGTCACGAAATTTGGTTTGGGCTTGTGCGTTTCTCTGACCGGAGGCAGATCTTTTCTCGGCTGCTGGGGCTTCGCCGGCGGTGGCGGTGGCACGATTTCCGTTTTTTGCGGCTTTTCCGAAGGTTTTTCCTTGGGCTTCGCCTTGATGTCTTGGGCGACCGGTGTTGCTTTGCCCGGTTTGGACGCCGTAGCGGGCTTCTTTTTCTCCGCAGAGACAGCCGTTTCGACAGACTTGGCGACCGCGTCGGATTTCGGCTTGGAAACGATCACTTCGCTCTTTTCCGTCAGCTCCAGATAGGCCATCTGCGAGTTGTCCCCTCGGCGCCGGCCGAGAGAAATGATCCGCGTGTATCCTCCTTGCCTCGCGTGAAAACGCTTGGAGATGCCGGCAAAAAGATCGCTCACCAATTGATGGTCGCAGAGAATGGAAAAGGCCTTTCGCCGATGGGAGAGCGTTCCCTTCTTTCCCAAGGTGATGAGCTGATCGACCAGCTTGCGGGCTTCCTTGGCCTTGATCTTGGTGGTCAGTATCCGCTGATGCAAAAGCGTCGCCTTCGCCAGATCCCGAACGGTGGCCTTGCGCAAAGTCTGGTTTCTTCCGAGCCGGTTACCGGCGATTCCGTGTCTCATTGTTTAAGTCCTTTAAGGTCACCGGTCACACGTCACAAGTCACCATAAAACTATGTGGTGACCGGTGTCTGGTGACTTGGGACACTGGTTATTCTTTCTTCTTCAACTTCTTGAGGTCGACCTTCATGCCAAGGCCCAAACCCATGGCCTTGAGGAGATCATTGATTTCCTGTAAGGATTTCTTTCCGAAATTGCGGAAACTCAACAATTCCGCTTCCTGCTTGCGCACCAGGTCCGCGATGGTCTTGATGTTGGCGTCCTTGAGGCAGTTGGAACTTCTCACGGACAGTTCCAGCTCGGAAATGGGCAAACGGAGCTTCTCGTAAAGCGCCTGCTCCTCGGCCGTGATCTCTTCTTCTTCCTCTTCTTCTTCGGGAAGCTGGCCGTAGCTCACAAAGACATCGAGGTGCCGCTGCATGATGTTGGCGCCATAAAGCAACGCTTCCTTGGGGTTGATGCTTCCGTTCGTCCAGATCTCCAGGATCAGCCGGTCATAATCGGTCCGCTGGCCGACCCGGGTGTTCTCGACGAAGAAGTTGGCTTTCGAGATCGGGGTGAAGATCGAATCGACGGCGATCGTCCCCACGGGAGACGCGTCCTTTTTGTTGGCATCGGCCGGAACGTAACCGCGGCCGCGGGAGACTTCCATCTCCACGTTGAACTGCGCGTCCCGGGTGAGCGTCGCGATGTGCTGATCGGTGTTGATGACCTCGATCGTCTCATCGCAGATGATGTCCTTGGCCGTCAATTGGCCCTTTTTCTCCGCCTTGATATAGATCGTCTTCGGCGCCTTGGAATGCGACCGGATGACCAGCTTCTTGATGTTGAGGACAATGTCCGTCACCTGCTCAAGAACGCCGGGAACGGTGGAAAATTCATGCTGCGCGCCGTCGATGCGGATGGCCGTAACGGCGGCCCCCTCGATGGACGACAAGAGGATCCTTCTTAAAGAATTGCCCAAGGTGACTCCGTAACCGCGTTCGAACGGCTCCGCGACGAATTTTCCGTACGTCGGGGTATAGGACTGCTCATCGCAGTCAAGTCTCTTGGGCATCTGGAAATCTCGCCACTTAACTCCCATGGTCTCCTCCTATTGGTGATCTATAAAAACCGAGGTGTTTATCTGGAATAAAGCTCAACGATCAATTGTTCGTTGACCGGATAAGTAATATCTTCCCTCTGCGGAAGCCTGACGATCTTTCCCTTATAATGATCTTTATCAACGTTGAGCCAGGCAGGAACGACCCGTCCCTGAGTGGCCTCGAGGTTCTCCTTGACGTTCTTAAGACCGGTGTTCTTGAAACGCAGTTCGACCTCATCATGTTCCTTGACCTGGAAGGAAGCGATATTCACGTTGCGATCGTTGACGTACACGAAGCCGTGGGAAACGATCTGCCGGCCTTCGGATCGGGATGTTGCGAAGCCCATCTGATACATGACGTTGTCGAGTCGGCGCTCCAGCTTTTGCAGAAGGATGGTGCCGGTGACGCCTTTGGTGTTGGCGGCCTCGTTGAAGTATTTGCGGAATTGCCGCTCGAGGAGCCCATAGATCCTTTTGACCTTCTGTTTCTCCCGCAGCTGCAAACCGAAGTTGGAAAGCTTCGGGCGCTTGGCGCCGTGCTGTCCGGGCGCGTATTCCCGGCGTTCGATGGCGCACTTGTGCGTGTAGCAGCGGCTGCCCTTGAGGAAAAGTTTCTCACCTTCCCGGCGGCACTGACGACAACTTGATCCCAGATCTCTTCCCATGTGTTTTCCTTTGTTGGTTAAACCCGTCTTTTCTTCTTCGGACGGCAGCCGTTGTGCGGCAAAGGCGTCACGTCCTTGATCGAGGTCACCGTCACTCCCGCCGCCTGAATGGCGCGGATGGCCGACTCGCGTCCCGAGCCGGGCCCCTTGACCTCCACATCCACCGTGAGGATCCCCAGCTCTTTTGCGCGACGGGCCGCGTCGGAAGCGGCGACCTGAGCGGCGAAAGGCGTGGATTTTTTCGAACCGCTGAAGCCCACAATCCCGGGCGACGCCCAGACGATGGTGTTCCCCTGGCGGTCGGCGATCGTGATGATGGTGTTGTTGAAGCTCGCCTGAATATGGACGATGCCGCTGGTGATGCCCTTGAGATTCCGTTTCTTCGCTTTATCGCTTTTGGCCATAATTTTCTTGGAGTTGCCTCCCCTTTCCGGAGGGCCGTGCCTTACTTCTCAGCCGTCGGCTTAAGAAGATAAGCCATGTTCTTCTTCTTTCCTTTGCGGGTCCGGGCGTTGGTCTTGGTCCGCTGGCCGCGCGCCGGCAACCCCTTCTTGTGACGAAGCCCCCGGTAGGTCCCCACGTCGATCAAGCGCTTGATGTTCTGCTGCACTTCCCGCCGCAGGTCCCCTTCCACGCGGAACTTTCTTTGGACGATCAAGGTGATCCGGTTGATCTCCTCTTCGGTCAGGTCCTTGGCCCGGCGGTTGCCGTCGATCTGCGCTTCCGCTAAAATTTTCCGGGAACTGGACGGTCCGACCCCAAAAATATAGGGGAGTGACGCCTCGATCCGCTTCTCCTTGGGGAGATCCACACCTAAAATTCTGGGCATAGCGTTATCCTTGTCTTTGCTTGTGTTTCGGGTTCGAACAGATCACCCGCACGACGTTCTGGCGGCGGACGATCTTGCATTTGCTGCAAATTCTTCTAACCGAGGATTTGACTTTCATATGGTCTCTTTTATTTGTTCCTGTAGGTTATGCGTCCCCGCGTCAGATCATAGGGAGATAATTCCACCTTCACCTTGTCTCCCGGCAGGATCCGGATGAAATGCATGCGGATCTTTCCGGAGATATGCGCCAGCACCTTGTGCCCGTTCTCGAGCTCGACTCGGAACATGGCGTTGGGCAAGGCCTCCAGCACCGTTCCTTCCACCTCTATGAGATCTTCTTTGGCCATTATTTATTGGGTCAAAATCTCCGGACCTTTTTCAGTCACCGCGACCGTGTGCTCAAAATGCGCGGAATGTTTCCCATCGGCCGTGACCACCGTCCAGCCGTCCTCCAAAACCTTCGTCTGCCACGTGCCCAGATTGACCATCGGTTCGATGGCGAGGACCATTCCCTCTTTGAGGACCGGCCCCTGGTGCGGCGGGCCGAAGTTGGGGATCTCGGGATCTTCATGAAGTTTACGCCCGATGCCATGCCCCACAAAATCGCGCACGACGGAAAAATGCTGGCCTTCCACGAATTTCTGCACCGCGTGGGAAATGTCCGACAGGTGGTTGTCGACGCGGGCCTGCGCGATCCCCAGGCGCAACGCCTCTTCCGTCACTTCCAAAAGCTTCTTGAGCTTCGCATCGACCTTTCCCATCCCGACGGAGAAAGCGGTGTCCGAGTAGAACCCATCAAGAACGATCCCTACATCGACGCTCACGATATCGCCCTCTTTGATGATCCGATCGCCCGGGATCCCGTGAACCACCTCGTTATTCACCGAAACACAGGCCGAACCGGGAAAACCGCGATACCCCTTGAACGCCGGTACCGCGCCTTTCTCGCGCATCAGGCGGTCCGCAAGCTCATCGACCATGCGGGTCGTCATTCCAATTTTTAAAGAACGCTTTATATCTTTAACCACCGCCGAGAGGGTCTTTCCCGCCCGCCGCAGACTATCAAGCTCTTGTAGTGTTTTGATGGTGATCGAATTTGCCATCTGCTTTGAACTTCTTGAGGAGATCGACCTGCACGTCCTCGGATTCCCGGTCGGAATCCACCTTCAAGAGCTTGCCCTGCTTTTCATAATACTGAATGATCGGCGCGGTGTTGGCCGTATATTCCTGCATGCGGGTCTTGATCGTTCCCTCGTTGTCGTCGGCTCGCTGGTAAAGGGCCCCTCCGCAAAGATCGCACACACCTTCTTTTTTGGGCGGACGGTTCTTCACATGATAGGGCGTTCCGCACTTCTTGCAAACCCGCCGCCCCGTGAGACGTTTTAAGATCACGGGAAGACTCGCCGCCATATAGATCGCGTAATCCAACGGTTGCTGGATCGCTTTGAGGATCCGATCGAGATCCTGCGCCTGTTTGACCGTCCGGGGGAACCCATCGAGCAGGCAACCGGTCTTGCTGTCCAGCGCCTTGAGCCGTTCGGCCACGATCTGGGTGACGATCTCGTCCGGAACCAGCTTCCCGCTTTCGACGAGCTTCTTGATTTCCTTGCCCACGGGAGATTCCTTCTTCATCTCCTCACGGAGAATGTCTCCCGTAGATATATGAATGAGCTTTAGATCTTTTTTAAGAAGTTGCGCTTGCGTCCCTTTTCCCGCGCCGGGCGGCCCTAAGAGCACGAGCTTCATGATCGCCGCGCCTTCAACTGACCGGAGCGCATGAACCCTTCATAATGGCGCATCAACAGGTGCGATTCGATCTGTTTCATCGTATCGAGCATGACCCCGACGATGATCAGCACGCCGGTCCCGCCGAAGAAGGAAGCGACCAGATACGGCACCTTAAAACCCGCCATGATGGCATCCGGCATGATGGCGATGACGCACACGAACATGGCGCCGGCCAGCGTAATCCGGGTCAGAACAAAATCCAGAAAATCGACCGTCGGCGAACCGGGGCGCACCCCGGGGATGAACCCGCCGTGCTTCTTAAGATTTTCCGCCACGTCCACGGGGTTGAAGACGATCGCGGTATAGAAATAACAGAAGAAAACGATCAGGATCCCGTAAATGAAGTAATACAGCGGATGCCCCCGCTGCATAAAGCTGGCAAAGTTCTGGAACATGTGGTTCGGGATGAAACTCGCCAGCGTCGCCGGGAACAAGATGATCGACTGG
>JAHFFX010000029.1:0-993 GCA_023247755.1 Candidatus Omnitrophota bacterium
TTATAGCCGCGCTGGTATTCGAATTTCTCGACGGCGCGGATAAGCCCCATGTTCCCTTCCTGGATAAGATCAAGGAACGAAAGGCCGCGGTTGATGTATTTCTTGGCGATGCTCACCACGAGGCGCAGGTTGGCCTCGACCAGCAGTTTCTTGGCCCGGTTGAACTTGGCCTGGCGCAGCTTGATGATACGCAGTTGATCTTTCACCCGGTTGATGGGCTCGCCCAATTCCCGCAACAACTGGAATTTCTGTCTCTTAAGCTGGGTCGCGTTGTTCAGTTTTCGGCGGGACTCAAGCGTCCGGCTGATCCGCTCCACCTGAGCGATGATCTCATCGATCTTCGCGACGATCTCCTCGTTGACGGTGGAGGTCAGCTTGAATTGCGCGATCGCCTGGGCGGAATTATCCGTCCCCACGCGGGAATGCCGAACGCGATGGATGATCTTGGTGATGTCCTTGATGAGCTTCGGGCGGCGCTCGAGCTCATCTTTGATCACATCTTCGACATTGATCTCGCCGTTCAACACCCGGTTGATGATGAACAACGCTTCCTTGCGAGCATAAGCGGCCTTAAAGAGCGATTCGGCGAACTTGTGCTCGGCCTCTTCGATGCGCTTGGCGAGCTCGATCTCCTTTTCCCGGGACAGCAGCGGAATGGACCCCATCTGTTTAAGATACATCTTCACGGGGTCATCGAGCGGGATGAACTTGTCGGAATAGACGTTCTCTTCCTTGCTCGACTCCTCGCGCAACTGGCGTTCCTCCTGCTCGCGGGCCTCGCTCTCCACATCCACAGCGTCATCTTCATCGTCGGAATCGATGACCTTGATGTCTTTATTGTCAAGAATGTCAAAAACCTGGTCAAGCTCCTCGGACGAATCCACCGTGTTCGAGAGGGTCTCATTGACCTCATCGTACGTGAGGAACCCTTTGCGCTTGCCAAGGGTGATCAGCTTGTCGACGTCTTCCTTCAAGTCTTTGACTTTTTCTTTC
>JAHFFX010000029.1:1035-18480 GCA_023247755.1 Candidatus Omnitrophota bacterium
TGTTCCTCATCCTTAGGGCCTCTTCATTATCTGGTTGAATTGTTCGGTGAGTTCACTGACCCGTTCGTTATCCCCTGCCCCCTCCGCCTGACGGATCTTCTCGATCAATTCCTGACGGACGGAACGCACGCGGTTCTCCTTCAGCCGGTTCAGGCAGTCCCGATGGATCTTTTTCCTATCGGTGGACTCCGGTAGCTCCTCCGCGGCAAGCCCCGAGAGCATCTGTTTGATGCGTTCGTCCTGGAAACTGTTGAGGAGGAACGCCACATCCACGCTCTTTCCGTTCGAGAACAGTACAAAGATCGTATCGATGACGCTGCGGACCCGCTCGTCCTGGAAATGCTCCAGCGTCACCTCGCTCCTGGTTTCGGCGATCAATCCCTCCTCTTCCAGGAGCAACTTCAATATATTGGTCTCAACAGCCCGGTTTGCTTGCGGCGGGGCTGGGAACACAGGAGAAACTGCACTTGATCTTTCGGTCGCGAGGATCTTCCGCATCTCGGCCTGCAGGGCTTCTTGCGCCACCCCCAGGGCCTCGGAAAGTCTCTGCAAATACCCGGACCGGACGATCTCGTTACTGAATTTCACCAACGTGAAAAGCATTTCCCGGGCGATGCGGGCCTTGCCTTCCACCGATCTTCCATCAAATTTTCCTTTGAGCCATTCCAGCTTATAGTCGAAGAGCGAGCTCGCCCGTTCGATCCGCTCGGCGAAGGTCCGGGGACCGAATTTGCTGACGAACGAATCGGGGTCCTCTCCAGGCGTGAGCGTTGCCACCCGCACGTTCATTCCTTCTTCCACCAGAAGATCAAGACTGCGCACGGTGGCGGCCTCACCGGCCTGGTCCGCATCGAACAGCATCACCACGTTCTCCGTGTAGCGATGAATGAGCCGAATCTGCTCAACGGTCAGGGCCGTTCCGGAAGACGCCACGATGTTCTCGACGCCGGCAGCGAACGGCATCATAAAATCCATGTACCCTTCCACCACGATCACGGCGTCCTTCTGGGCCACGGCGTCCTTGGAAAGGTTGAATCCGTACAGATGCTGCCCCTTCGTATAGACCGCGGTTTCCGGGGAATTGATGTATTTGGCCCCGGCTTCTTTTTCCAGGGTCCGCGCGCCGAAGGCGACACAACGATTGCGCACGTCAAAGACCGGGAAGGTGATCCGGTTGCGGAACCGGTCGTAAAAGCCTTCCTTGCTTTCGCGGGGGATGATAAGCCCGGCCTTTTCCATGGCGCCGAGGCTCACGCCCTTTCCGCGCAAGAAATTCATGAGGTGTTCCCAGCCGTCCGGCGCAAAACCCAGCCGGAACTTCTTCGCCATCTCCGGCGACACCCGGCGGCCCTTGAGATAATCCCGCGCCGACTTTGCCGACGGGGTCTGCGAGGCCATCAATTGTTCATGAAAGAAGGACGCGGCCAGCTCATTGATGTCCCACAACGACTGGCGCAGATTGTTCCTGACCTGGGCCTGTGGATCGCGTTCCCGCGGGAGCTCGATCCCGACCTTCCGCGCCAGCGATTCCACGGCTTCCGGGAATTCCAGGTGCTCCTGCTTCATCACGAAGGCAATGGCGTTGCCGCCCGCGCTACAGCCGAAACAATGGAAGATCTGCTTGTCGGGATTGACCACGAACGACGGCGTCTTCTCCTGATGGAACGGACATAAGGCCTTAAAGTTACGCCCGGCCTTTTTTAAAGGGATATACCCCGCGACCGTCGCAACAATGTCGTTGCGGTCCAGCACCTGCTGAATGATCTCATCCGGAATCAGGCCCATGACGACTATCCCCGTTTATACCTTCGGAATCCGGAACATTCAATGATCTCGATCCTGCTTTTCTTCTCCAACTTGTCCAGAAGAAGATTCATTCCCAGATTATCGCTGGCCATATGACCGGCAATGACCACCTTAAGATGCTCGCTCTTGATCTTGAGGAAATGATCCTCTGAAAGGTGCATCCCTAAAAGGGTGTTGACCCCTAGCTGCGAGAGCCGGGCAAAGATATCTTTGGAACCCTCCGTGCCGCCCGTCATATCGACGATGGTCTTGCCAAGCTGGTCCTTGGGCTTGCCGATGAGGATCCGGGGGCCCGCGTTGTTACGGGCGGCGTCCTGGTACTCCGGCTCGCGCAGAAGCAGATCGATCAAGTTTCCCAGATTTTTGGGAACATTCTTGCGAATAAGACGTTCCAGATATTGCACGACGTGGTTATCCGCTGGGGTGTGGCAACACAGGAACGGAAGATTGAGCAATTTCGCCGCATCCACGGCCCGCGTGTGATTGGCGCTGTGCAAGCGCCGGCACACTTCTTTCGTGCGGGCACTCATCAGGTCCTTGGCGACTTCCGTGGAAATCCCCTGCTGAATCAAAAGGTCGGTCTGCAGGTCCATGACGTCATCCAGTCCCGCGAGGGCCACGCCTTCCGGATGATGCGCCAGCACCGCATCGATGGGCGAACCTTCTCTTGAGAGATGCGCGGCCAGCAGCAATTCCCCTACCTCGATGTCGATCCCGACGATCATTCGCCTGACCGGAGTTCGCCGATCGCCGAACAAGATGCGGGAATCGGCATAAGGGTTGCGCAGACGCTCGGTGTCAAAGAACTTTCTTAAGGGAACGAATAGCTTTCGATATTCCTCACGGGAACGACGAAGTTTCGCCTGAACCTCGCGAGGCCGGCGGGGATCGGCGCACATCCCCTCCCGATAGAACAGTTCGTATATCTCCCCCAAATTCAAACCTGAACCTCAATTGCGGTCAAAAAATCCGTTCCGCACCTTCGGGTCGGAAGCGGCAGGGGCCCTGGCGGATTGGGCATCTTCTTCCAATTCCGTCGATCTCAACTTCAAGACCCGCCGGTTGAGCTTTTCCCCGGCGAAGAACGGCTCACACACCTTTTCGAACGTCCATTGATACAAATCCGGGGCCATTCCTTCCAGGGAAGGCGCCGTCAGGGAATTCCTGGCAAGCTTGACGAAATAGTCGGCCTTCCAGACATACACCAGCACAAATGTCATGCTGCAGACCAACAAACTGCGGAACAACGCTACGACCGCCCCGCCCCAGTGGTCGAGGTCACCGCCGGATCTTAACTTAAATATCGCAACCAACCCGTCCCGGACGATGACAAAAACCAGCGTGATGACCAGCCAAAGCAAACAAAAAGCAACGGTTTCCGCCAGTATCTTCGAAAAGTGCAGACGGAACACGAAAAACTTTCCGACTTCAACAAAATAATGGAGAGTAATGAAGACCGCGAATAGAGTGGCCAACAGTTTGAACAGGCCGATCACAATCCCACCCTGCCAGCCGGAATAAACCATCCGAATGACGATCGCCAACATCAGCAGGTCGACCCAATTGATACTGCCTAGAATGTTCTCAATCATGAATTGGGAGTGTTAAAAGTTGTTAAAGTATATCACACGCACTTTCCCTCTGTCAAGAAAGCGCTTTCACCCTACCGCTGTTTGGAGAAATCATAACTTCTTGAAATTATTTATCTTATATCCCTCCCGGTAAGCGCCAGCCCAACCTCCCAGGAATGGCGCCCCGCCAAGTCCGTTTAGCTTACGACGCGCCCCGGCCACCTTGTCGTGGCCGGGGCGCGTCGTATGAGTTGACAAGCCAAAGGGAAAGTGCTATCTTTCAAACCATGGCCACGAACGTCAACCAGGAGAAAAATCAATTCCAGGAGCAGTTAGAGCGGGCCCGCAGGGAGCTGGCGATCCTTTACAACGTCAGCACCGCCATGCGCACGACCCTGGAGCTCAATCACATCCTTTACATCATCTTAACGGGCGTGACTTCCCACACGGGGCTGGGATTCAACCGGGCCGTCCTTTTCCTGGTCAATAAGAAAGAACGATGTCTGGAATGCAAGATCGTGATCGGCCCTGATTCCGGTGAGCAGGCGGATAAGATCTGGCAATATATAAAGAGCGCCAATCAGAATCTCGATGATCTTATTTCCACGGACCGCATAACCTCCAGCAGCACCCAGTCCGCCCTCTTCCAAAAGCTCAAAGAGCTCAAGATCCCCCTCGTCAATGACGGCTCGCTCCTGGCTTCGGCCTACCTTAACGGCTCTCCTCTGCACATCCGCCAGGAGATGATCAACAAATACCGCGATGATCCGCTGCTCAAGGTCTTTCAAACCACCGAACTGGTAATCATGCCGCTCAAGGCCAAGGACAAGGTCAACGGGCTCATCATCGCCGACAACCTTTTCACCCAAAAACCCATCACCAGCGACGACCTGAAGATCTTCATGATGCTGGCGAACCAAGCGGGCCTGGCCATCGAGAATTCCCAGCTCTACGAGCTGGTGGTCCACAAAAGCCACACGGATTCCTTGACGAACCTCTGGAATCACGGCTTTTTTCAACACACGCTCGAACTGGAGATGCATCGAGCTAAGGAGACCACTTCCTCCTTGAGCCTGCTGATCATCGATATCGACAACTTCAAGAAATTGAATGATTCGCTCGGTCACCAGAACGGGGATATCGTGCTTCTGGAATTGGCGACTGTCCTGAAGGATTCTTCCCGGGAGATGGATTACGTCTGCCGCTACGGCGGGGAGGAATTTTCACTCATCCTGACGCAAACAAGCAAAGAACAGGCTTTCCTGATAGCAGAGCGGATCCGGGAGCGCATCGCCAATCACCAGTTCCCCGCCAACACCCCGATCCAGGGCCTGAAGGTCACCGTGAGCGTCGGCCTCGCGGCATTCCCTCAGGATGCCCAGACCAAGGAAGAGTTGATCGCCAAAGCGGATAAAGCGATGTACATCGCCAAGTTCGGCGGCAAGAACCGCACCAGCCTGGCGGAATCCGACGACAACTAAACCCCCACTTCGACTTCCTGATTTTCCTCGGATTTTTTCTCGTCACCCGCGAACTTCACCGATACGATCTTGGATACCCCGGTCTCCTGCATGGTGATGCCGTACATGACATCCGCTTGGGCGATCGTCTTTTTGTTGTGGGTGATGACGATGAACTGCGCGATCTTGGCGAATTCCTTAAGCAGGTAACCGAAGCGGCCAACGTTGGATTCATCGAGCGCCGCGTCGATCTCGTCCAGCACGCAGAAGGGACTGGGGCGGACCTTGAACACGCCGAAGACGAGGGCGATGGCGGTCAGGGTCTTTTCACCGCCGGAGAGAAGACTGATGTTCTGAAGTTTCTTGCCGGGAGGGCGCGCGATGATCTCGATGCCCGACTCCAGCACGTTCTCCGGGTCCAACAGGACCAGCTGCGCTTCCCCGCCGCCGAAGAGCATCCGGAAATAAATGCGGAATTCCTCGCTCACCTTGGTGAAGGTGTCCATGAACATCTGGCGCGTGGTGCGGTTGATCTTCTGGATCGTCTGATGCAGGGATTCCTTGGCGGTCAAGAGATCGCTCTGTTGTTTGGTAAGGAATTCGAACCGCTGCCGTAATTCCTCGAACTCATCGATCGCCACAAGGTTGACCGCCCCAAAGGAATCGCAGCGTTTCTTGAGCCGTTCGATCTCCGCAACCAGTTCATCGGGGCTCTGCGGGATCACGAAGGCCGGGACCGCGGGAGCCGCTGCGGATGGCGACACCGCAGCAGGGAGCGCTTCGCCTTCGGCGACCGCCGCGCTGACCGGAGCCCCGGCGGAGCCTTCCGCCGTCCCGGCGGAAGGCTCCGCCGGGGATTCTGCCGCGACCATCCATGGATCTCTCCACTCGTCCAGATTGATCTTATAGGTCTGCAGCAGCCGGTCCTTGATCCCCTGCTCGCTGAACCCCAGCTGCTGTTGTTTCAGCTGCTGCTCATGCGTTTCATTGTGCAGATTTTCCGTCTCATCCTCGTAGGCGGTGATCTGCCGGCGCATGCTGTTCAACCGCTGCGTCATTTCCGCCTTCTGCTTTTCGTGGCCGGACAGAACGCTTTTGAGCGAGTTCTTCTTTTCTCTGATCTCGTCGATCTTCGCAAGCAGGGTCTGCGTTTCCTCCTGGATGCGCAGCTGCTTGCTTTGGGATTCCGCCAGTTCATCATCGACCTGCTTGATCTCGCCCAAGGCCTCATCGAGCCCCTGCTGGAACAAAGTCACGTTGTCGGTCAATCCCTTCTCTTTATCCTGAAAGGATCCCAGTTCCGTTTCCAGTTGCGCGATGGCCACGGTCGTCGATTCGCGTTCCCTGGTCTTGACCTCGATCTCGCTTTGTTTATCGCGGATGTCCTGCTGGCACCAGACGATCTCCTGGTTGCTGACGTTAAGTTCCCCGCTCAACTGGTCTTCCTGTTGTTTCAATGAACTGTAGAGCTCATTGACCTCTTTAAGCTCAAAGTCCAGAACTTCCAGTTCTCCAACGAGCTTTTCGGATTCCTTGCCGATGTCCCCCCTTTGCGATTCCAGGATGGAGAGCGATTTTTCTTCGGCGCGGACCGCTTCCTGCAGACGGTCCATCTCAGCCTGCTCCTCATTGATGCGGCCGATGATCTCCTGCCGGCAGGCGTTCTCGGTCTCGATGCGCAGGCTCACCTCACTAATGCGTCCCAGGATCTCCTGGGGATCGAGCTCGATGAACTTTGTCTCGCAGAGAACCTCATAGAGCGTTGCGTCCGCCGGAACGTTGGAATTGCTGCTGAGGAATTTCTTGACCTCTTCGCTGAGGACCTGGATCCCTTTGACCTTCCCAATGATGCCGGAGTGGCGCTCCTGGGGAGGGGTCTGGGTGATGAAGCGGCCTTCCACGACGGGGTCGGGGATATCCTCATATTGGACGCGCAACTTCTCAATGAACTCCTTTTGCGAGGCCAGGAGCAATCGCTTTCTTTCAAGCTCGCCCAATTCCAGCTCGAGGGCGGCCAGCCGATCTTTGAGCTCCTTGAGGGTCTGTTCCTTGGCCCCTTGGTGGACCTTGACGTCGGTCATCTTCCGCAAGGCCGCTGTTATCTCACCCTTGATAGATTCCAGTTTTTGGTCCACTTCCTGTTTTTCTGCCAAAACCTTGGTATTTTCCATCTCCAGGCGCCGCTTGCGGGCGATCGCCCCCTGGAGCTCTTTCATGACCTCCGTCATCTCGTTCTTGATCTTGACCTGGCGGCTGGTGAGGTCCAGGACCTTCTCTTCGTTCTTGCGGATATTCTCTTTATGGCTGTGGATGAGATTGTGGATGACCCCCAGGGCCTCTTTCTGGGACTGCAGTTCCGTCTGGTTCTTCGCGAGGGTCGCATGCAGCGTGGATAGTGCGGCCTTTAACTCCTCGATCTTTTCCTGTTGGGTGCGGCAACGTTCGGTCAGCTGATTCTTCTGTTGCTGCAGTCGGGCTCCGTTCTGCGCCAAGTTCTCGAGCCGCTCGTCGTTGAAACCGATCTGCCTTTGTTCGATATCGATCTGGTTCTCGATCTTGATCTCTTCGGCGCTGACATCGTTGATCCGCTGCTCGACATCGGTCAGCAGACCTTCTTCATGCATGATCAGATTATTGAATTCTTCGATCTCCCCCTGGATCTGCGTTTCCCGGGTTTTCAATTGATCGAGCTTCTCCTGAATACGGCCGCGCTCTTGCGTGAAACTGGAAAGCTGCAAACGCGTAAGGGCCACTTCGCAGACCTTGAGCTTCTCGAATTCTTCTTTATAGCGGCGGGCCTTGTTGGCCTGCCGCTCGATGGAGGCGATCTGGCGCTTCACCTCGATGACGATGTCGTTGATGCGCAGCAAATTGTCTTCCGTATCCTTGAGCTTGCTGAGGGCTTCTTTCTTTTTGGACTTGTACTTGGTGATGCCGGCCGCTTCATCCAGGATGATCCGGCGGTCTTCGGGGCGGGCGCTCACCACCAGGTCCACTTTCCCCTGCTGCACCAGCGAATAGGCCTCGGCGCCGATGCCGGTCCCCATGAAAAGCTCATTGATGTCCTTAAGGCGGACCACGGATTTGTTAAGGAGGTATTCGCTTTCCCCGGAACGGAAAAGCCGGCGGGTCACGGTCACTTCATCATATTCCAGGGGAAGCATCTTGGATTCGTTGGAGAAGGTGAGGCTGACCTCGGCAAATCCCAGACCGGACTTTTTGTCGGTGCCGCTGAAGATGACGTCCTCCATGGAGGAGCCGCGCAATTCCTTATAGCTCTGCTCCCCCAGGACCCAGCGGATGGAATCGAAAATGTTGCTTTTGCCGCAGCCGTTGGGCCCGACGACCGCCGTGATCCCCGACCCGAAATTGAGGACTGTTTTGTCCGCAAATGATTTAAAGCCGAAGATCTCAAGCTTCTTAAAGTACATACCCCTCTCCTCTCTGGCTTCCCGCTCTTGCTTGTGAAGAGCGGAACGTCTTAACTTTCCGTAATTATTTCTTGCCCAGCAAATCCTTGACGATCTTCACGGTCTGATTGAGCGAGGTGAACTTCGGCAGCGTGTCCTCCGGAATGGCGATCCGGTATTTCTTCTCTATTCCGGCGAGGATCTCAAGGGCCATCATGGAATCCATTCCCAGGTCCTTGACAAAGCTAGCGTTACCATCTATCGCCTCGGGCTCCGTTTCCAGAACTTCGGCAACCAACTTACGGATATCGCTTTCCACATTGTTGAGCGTCCCAGCATCAGCCATACCCTCTCCTCCTTGATGTACGCACAACTTATGGAGCGCCTTATGCGGCATAAGTTGTGCCCCCCCTAAAACTTATTGTTTATCCAGCCATGCGTCGATCCTCTCCTTTTTGAATCTCCATTGCCCCACCGTTTTGATCGCGGGAATTTTACCTTTCTTCACCCAATCATAAATCGTGCGTTTTTTAACGCGCAAATAATCGGCCACCTCTTCTATGGTCATCAGACGCTGGAAATCCATGGATCTTTCCGAGATAACCTAACTCATTTAAATTGAAACGGTTAAAAACCAAAAAGCTTAAATCCAATTTATGACAGATGTTGACATGTGTCAATGATTTATTAATATTTTTTTCTTTTTATGACTGAAGATTAATAACTATACCTAATATATGCCAAATCTGTCATTTGATGTATATAAAGCTGTATCATTACATTCTTTGACATATGATAACACCAAATTGCTTTCTACTGTTTCTTGATAAAACGGAAATTACATTCGGGCGGGGCTTTGTGAAACAGATTTGCTGGAAAGGTTCGGACTATTCCCAACTGACAACGGGGTCCACGTCGGCGTTGTAATCCACCTGCGGAAATCCGAACCCGAAAAGATGCAGGAAATCTTCTTCATAACCGGCAACGTCCGCGATCTGGCGGACATTCTCCGTCGAGACCTTATCCCAGAGGGCCTGGACTTCCCTTTGAACATCCTCCCGCATCTCGCGATCGTCGACGCGGATGCGGCCCGCGGAGTCGACCGGAACAGCCTGACCGACATAAAGCCTCTCGGCAAAAAGACGCTGGATCTGCTGGATGCAATTCTCCTCCAGCCCTTTCTGCGTCATCACTTTTTTCAATAGAACAAAATACAAGGGAATGAACGGGATCGCGGAACTGGATTGCGTGACCAACGCCTTGTTGACCGAAACAAAAGCGCGTCCCCCTTGAGCCTTGAGTTTTCCGTCAAGCTTTTGGGCCGTGGCCTCCAGATGGTCCTTGGCCGCGCCAATCGTGCCGTTGCGGTACACGGGGACCGTCACGTCCGGCCCTATATAAGAGTAGGCGACGGTGGTGGGCCCTTTGCTGAGGACCCCGGCGCCCATCAAGGCATCGATCCACATCTCCCAGTCCTCCCCGCCCATGACGGCGACCGTATGCTCGATCTCTTCCGCCGTGGCGGATGGCAGGGTAACCTGGGTGACCTCCCCCTTTTCAAAATCAATGGATTTGTTGGAGTACTCCTTGCCTTTGGGACGCAGCACCGATTTATAGACCTGACCGGTGCGCGGATGCACCCGGCGCGGAGAGGCCAAAGAATAGACGACGAGGTCCACCCCTCCGAGGTCTTTTTTAATGATATCGACCGCCTGCTTCTTGATCTCATCCGAAAAAGCGTCCCCGTTGATATTTTTGCTGTAAAGCCCGGCTTTTTGCGCGGCTTTCTGGAACGCCACTACGTTGTACCATCCCGAAGTGGCGGTGCGCTTGCTTTCCGCCGGGCGCTCAAAGAAAACGCCGACCGTGGCGGCACGGGAGCCGAACGCGGCCATGATCCGCGAGGCGAGCCCATAACCCGTCGAGGCCCCGATGACCAGCACCCGCTTGGGGCCATTGGCAATGGGCCCTTTCTTCAGAACGTAATCGATCTGCTCCTGCACGTTGCGCTCACAGCCCACCGGATGCGCGGTGGTGCAAATGAATCCTCTTATCTTCGGCTGGATGATCATCTCTACAAGGAAGCTTTTTTGGCGACGATAACGATTCCCGACGTCGTCACGGCGAATTTCTTGCGGTCGGAATCCAGGTCATAACCGATCCGGGCGTGCGGCGGGATCACCACCTGTTTATCGACTATGGCATTCTTGATCTGCGCGCCCTCCCCGACCACGACCCCTTCCATCAGGATGGAATCGGAAATGACGGCCTGCGGTTCGATCTTGACCGCCGAAGACAGCACGGAACGGCAAACTTTGCCCCCGCGAATGACGCAGCCGCCCGAAATGATGGAGTCCTTGATAGCGCCCGATTCCGCGTCACCTCCGGTTGGGGAACTCAGGACACTGATGGGAGGGTATTGCTCATGATACGTGCGCACCGGCCACTGCTTATCGTAAAGATTGAACGGCGGATTGGGCCGCACCAGGTCCATGTTGGCCTGGTAGTAGGCGTCGCGGGTCCCGATGTCCCGCCAATATTTTGAAACATTATTGTCGTCGACAAAATTGTAAACGTACACCCGGCGGTTGTTCTTGAGCATCTGGGGAATGACGTTCTTGCCGAAATCATGCTCCGAGAACGGAGCGTGAGCGTCGGATTCCAGCTCGTCGACCAGAACGCTCGTCTTGAAAAGATAAATCCCCATCGAGGCGAAGATCTTGCCGGGTGATCCGGGGATCGTTTTCGGGTCGGACGGCTTTTCCTGAAAACCGCGCACGCGCTTATCCGGATCGACCTCAATGACGCCGAAATTGACGGCCGTTTCTTTCGGCATTTCGATGCAGGCGACCGTCACGTCCGCGTCATTTGTATTGTGGAATTCGATCATCTTACGATAATCCATTTTGTAAATGTGATCGCCGGCCAGGATGAGCACCATTTGCGGATCGATATCGCGGATCGCGTAGATGTTCTGAAAGATCGCGTCCGCCGTCCCTTTATACCAGTCGGACCCGATGCGCTGCTGCGCGGGAATGACGTCGATGAACTCCCCCAGCTGGTTGGAGAAGATGTCCCACCCGGAAAGGATATGCTTCTGCAAGGAAAAGGATTTGTATTGGATGAGGACGTAGATACGGCGCAGGCCGGAATTGATGCAGTTGCTGAGCGTAAAATCGATGATGCGGTAGATCCCGCCAAAGGGAACCGCGGGTTTTGCCCGGTCTCGGGTCAGGGGGTCCAGTCGCTCCCCCTTGCCGCCGGCCATGATAAAGGTCAGTATTTCACGCATGCGATTCTTTCAAATGGTGAAGGTTGAAATAATGGTCGTATTATACGTTGCGGGCATTGGATTTTCAACCGACAAAATACTCGATGAGCCGCGCGCCTACTGCTTTGGCGCCGGCGCCGGCGGCGGCGCCGCCGGCGCCTCGGCAACCGGCTCGGGAGCGATCAGGTTCCCCACAGCATTCTTTACGGCCTCCTGCCCTTTGGCCAATTCTTCCTGGGCCTTGAGCTCATCCCCCATCGCCCGGTAGGTCAGACCCAGTTTCACATGCACCTTACCGTTCTCATCCTGCCCTTCCGCCGCCATAAGATACATCTTCAAGGCGGTCGGGTACTCTTTCTGATCAAAAACGATATCCGCGATCTTGAGGACATCGGCCTGGGCCTTGGGGTCGAGCTTATGGGCCCGCTGCAGGGCTTCCCAGGATTTATCATACTTGCTGGCCAAAGCATAGATCTTGGCCAGCGGGTAAGCCGCCTTGGGTTCACCCGGATTGTCCTCGGCCAACCGTTCGTACTGTTTGATTGAGTAATCATATTCGCCCAGTTTCTCCAGCGCCATGGCCATGTTCATCCGGTTTTCCGGGTCGGAGGGGTTGATCATCGAAGCGATGCGGAAATTCTCATAGGCCTTTTCGTGATCGCCCTGTTTTCCGTAGACCTTCCCCAGGACCTTGTAGGGTTCGACATAGCCGGGCGAAATCTTGAGGGCATACTTCGCCTCATCGATCGCCAGATCGTCCAGGTCCAGCATCTCATAGCTGAAAGCGCGGTTGACCTCCCGGTAAGGAGTGACCTGCACCGACCCCACGCGCATGATGTCCGTGCGCGCCGGCCGGTACTTCGTCAGGTCCAGCCGCAGGTCCTTGATCCACTGTTGATTTTCCGGGATGTCCTTGAGGAAGATCAGCCCGTCATAATCGAAATACACCGGCACCCACTCCTTGTGCTCCCAGAAATAGCGTAAAATATGCACCGGGACCCCCTTGAGGTGCGAATCGAGAAAAGCGCCCGTGATCCGGTAGCGCTGCAGATATTTCTCCAGAAGTTCGGCGTTCCCTTCTTTCCAGAGCGTCCGGTAATTGCGGAAGAACTCGGAGCCGTAGACTTCCGTTCTCCCATCGATGAACACGCGGATGTTCGGATAGGTCCTTCCCACCAGATAGGCGCCGGAATTGAAATCATTGAGAAAATCACCTTTGATCTGATGCTTCACCAGGAAATCGGCCGCCTTATCGGGAAAACTGCGCAGGCTCACGCCACGGTATTCGGACTTGCGCTCATACTTATCAAAATCGTAATATCCCCGCATGGACATCTTCTCTCCGTAATCCATGATCCATAGGACCAGCACGATCTGCAGGAAGATCCCCGTCATATAGACGAACTTGCGCTCGGAAAAACGAAAAGGAAGGATATCTTCCATCGACAGACTGAGCGAATTGGTCAAGCAAACGAGGTAGCCCACAAAGCCAAAATAAACGACATTGCGCACCGCCCCCAAGGAGAAAGCGAGAAAGACCCCCCAGAACATGAGCGCCCCGATATCCAGCCGGCGCCGGTTGAGCACAAAGCTCAAAAAGGACAGCAGGATCATCAGCTTGTAAAAGCCGTACTCCGGGTTGGACACATCGGCCCACGAGGCGATGGGTTTTTGCAGCTCGATGATGTTATCAAAGAATATCTTCGATTCCGACTGCAGGGTCATCGCGATCCCCACGGGGTACAGCGCCCCCTTCACGCCCTGGGGATTGAAAAGGCAAGCCAGGAGCACCACCACGAAGATCCACTTGAGCCGCCGGAACTCCTCATCAGAAAGTCTCCCCACCCGGTTCCATTCCCACGGCAGACGCACGCAACGCTTCGTGTATTCGCTGAAAAGCCCGAAAAAGATCACCAGCGGACCCCAGAAAAAGAATCCATGGAAATTGCTCCACAGAACCTGAACGATAAAAAGCGCCAGCACCGACCAGTTCTTGTCGATATGCCAACTCAGGATATAGATGAACAGGGTGAAGAAGAAAAGACTGAAGATGTCCGGGCGGATGGTGAAGCGGAACTCATAGACCATCAGAACGAGCAAGAGCAGGAACGCGACCCACAGCGTGCGCTCGCGCTGATACCCGAGAAAAAGCAGGAACATAAGGGTCAGGACCACCACGACCACCTGCATCGTGATCATCCCGTCGAACCCAAAAAAGGAATACACATAAAAAAGCAGCAACTGGAACAACCATTCGTGGTTCACCCAGGGCTTGCCGGCGATCGTGCAGGAGAGCACGTCGTGGTCGGGAACATGTCCGCTCTGGGCGATGACCTCGCCCATCTTGAGGTGCAGCCACAGGTCGAAATCCTTTATCTCGATGTTAGCGGCAAAGACGGCAAGCCCGAAAACCGCGCCGACGGCGAACATGCCGAAAATGAAATTCGCTTTTTCCCAGAATTTTTCGCTCAGCATTGTTTAATTCCTTTTACGTGGCCCGTGGACTTCCGACGCAACTTCCAGCTCACCGCAGAACCCAATGGCCGTTGCCCATGTCCCGCAGGGACGAACCGGAGGACCGCTCAAAGGACACCTGCGGTGCAGCCACTTTGTAATTCAGGGCCGCCGACAGCAATTCCCGCGTGTAAGGATGGAGCGGATTCGCGAAGAGCTCCGCCGACGATGCGGACTCCACGATCTTTCCCTGATACATGACCGCGATCTTGTGACACAATTTTCGCACAACCCGCAGGTTATGCGAAATGAAAAGATAAGTAATTCCCATCCGCCTCTGCAGGTCCGAAAGGAGCTCCAGGATCTGGGCCTGCACCAGGACATCGAGCGAAGAGACGGCCTCATCCAGGACCAGCAGTTTTGGCTTGAGCAAAAGACTGCGGGCGATCGCGATGCGCTGGCGCTCGCCGCCGCTGAACTCGTAAGGGAAACGGTTGAGGATATCCCCCGATAACCCGACGGACTTGAGAATGGCGACGATCCTTTCCTCTTTCTCGCTTCTTTTGACCGACGTCTCCTCCCATAACGCTTCGTCCAGCACGGAAAAGATGGTAAAGCGCGGATCGAGGCTGCTGAAAGGGTCCTGGAAGATCATCTGGAACTGCTTGCGGGCGCGCCGCAGCGGCCTTCCCGTAAGCCTTCCGATGTCCACCCCATCGAGAAAGATCTCACCGGAATCCTCCTTAAGCAGCCGCACGAGGATGCGCCCCAGGGTCGTCTTGCCGCTGCCGGATTCGCCCACCAACCCCAGATTCTCCCCCTGTTCCATGACAATGTCGACGCCATCCACGGCGCGCACGACCGCCTGGGGCCGCCCCCAGAAGGACCGGGCCACGACAAAAGTTTTCTGAATGTTCTTTAATTCAAGGAATCTCATATATTAGAGCAGCGAGGCCTGCAGTATCTTTTCGGTAAAAGGATGCCGGGGGCGTTCCAGGACCTCCGAAACCTTTCCGGATTCGATGGGCCGTCCGTCCGCGAGGACCACCACATGATCGGCCAGCTCCTTGACCATTCCCAGATCATGGCTGATCAAAAGCATCGAGATCTTCCGCTGCCGCCGCAGCTTTCGAAAGAGCTCCATGATCTTGGCCTGGATGGTCACATCCAAATTGCTCGTCGGCTCATCGGCGATCACCAGGGCCGGCGAGGCCGCGATGGCCTGCGCGATCATCGCCCGCTGGCGCATGCCGCCGGAAAGCTGGTGCGGATATTGCCGGGCCACGCGCTCGGGATGTTCGATCTCCACATCCGCCAAGAGTTCCAGGACCCGTTGCTGCCTGGCCGCGGCCGTCAACGCCGTATGTTCCTGCAGGACCTCCGCGATCTGATAGCCGACTGGAAAAACGGGATCAAAGGCGTTGAGCGGTTCCTGAAAGATCATGGCGATCTCTTTGCCCCGCTTGCGGCGCATCGCTTCCTCCGAAAGCGTTAAAAGGTCCTGCCCTTGCCAGAGGACCTTCCCCTTGCTCACCCGCATCGCTTCCGGCAGCAGCCGCAGGATAGCGAGGCCCATCGTTGTCTTGCCGCTGCCCGAAGCACCGACCAGGGCAACGATGCTGTCGGACGAGACCTGGAAATCGACTTCCTCAAGAAGCCGTTTTTCCCCGCATTCACGCCGGATAACGACCGAAAGACCCTGGATGGACAATAGAGAATCGTTCATGTGTTAAGTCACTCGTAAGATTGCTGATGTCATTTTTAAGAAGTCACCAGTCACAGAGGTGACCCAGTTCCCCAGGCACCCAGTGACCCAGGGTATTCCCGTTAGTTGAAGCTTTTATAAAACTTCCACAGTGGAACAGATCAATTACTCACTGGGTCCCCGGGTAACCGGGTTCCTGGAGCCCCCTGCATTCTCCGGTAACAGACCTGGTGACTTTCTCAATCTGTTTAACCCCTTTCCAGAAAATCCGACTACGCTGTCGACATTTCCGATTTGAACAGGGGATCCAGGCAATCGCGCAGGGTGTCCCCGATCACGTTGAAACAGACCACGGTGATGAAAATGAACAGTCCCGGCATAAGGATCCAGGGGGCGAACTGGATCTGCACGATCCCCATCGCATCGGACAAGAGATTGCCCCAGCTCGCGTAAGGGTCCTGGATCCCCAATCCCAGAAGACTTAACGCCGACTCGCCGAGGATATAACCGGGAATGGAAAGCATGATGGAGATGATCGAATAGGACAGGGTGTGCGGCAGGATATGCCGGAGGATGATCATCCCGTCGGAGAGCCCCATGGCCTTCGCCGAAAGGACGAACTCCCTCTCCCGCAGCGATAGGCTCATCCCGCGGATGATCCGCGCCAGGCCTGCCCAACCGATAAAAGACATGATAAGAACAATCGCAAAATACACCTGCAGTGAAGTAAAATTCTCCGGCACCACGGCCCGCAGGGCCAGTAAAAGATAAAAACTCGGCACAATCATGAACATCTCACACAACCGCATGAGAATATTATCGATCCGCCCTCCAAAATAGCCGGCCACCCCCCCGATAAATAATCCGATCGAAAATGAGATCAGCACCCCCAGTATTCCGATCGAAAGCGAGGTCCGGGCCCCATAGATAATCCTGGAGAAGAGGTCACGTCCCCGGGCATCCGCACCCCACAGATAGATCCGCCCCGGCGCGTCCACCCCGAAGAAATGCAGCCGCATCGGGACGATCCCCAGGAACTTGTACGCGTCCCCTTGCGTGAAGAATTTCAACGGGAACTTGCTGGTCAGGTCGGCCTCATAGACCCGGCGGTGGAACTCATCGAACGTCAATTTCATATCGGCAACGTAGGGAGCGGTCAGTTCCCCATCCGCCGAGAGAAAACGGATCACCGTGGGCTGACAGTAAGAATAATCGCGGTCCTCGTTGCGGAACGAATAAGGCGCCAGGAAATCCGCGAAGATGGCCGTTGCATAAAGGAGCGCCAGGACCCAGGCGCACACGACCGCCACGCGATTCTTGCTGAACTGCCGCATCGCGATCTGCCATCGCGTGAGCGATATTTCCGGAGGAATATTTTGGGAAGATCCCTTATTCATAACGGATCCGGGGGTCGGCTTTCGCCAACAGAATGTCCGCTAAAAGATTCCCGAGAAGAAGCATCACTCCGCCCATGAGCATACTCGCCATGACCAGATACAAATCCTTCGCACGTACGGCAGTCAACATCATTGGTCCGACCCCTGGCCAACTCAAAATGATCTCGGTCAGGGCCGCGCCGCTTAGGAGGCTGGAGAACTCATAGCCCAAAAGGGTGATCAGGGGATTGATGGCATTGCGCAGCGCGTGCGTATACACGACCCGGTTCTCCGGCAGGCCCTTCGCCCGGGCGGTCAGGATATACTGCTGCCGAAGGACCTCCAGCATGTTCCCGCGCATGATCTTCTGCAGGGCGCCCACCGAAGCCAGG
>JAHFFX010000125.1 GCA_023247755.1 Candidatus Omnitrophota bacterium
GTCTCGGGGGGAAGCTCTCCGAAGGTCTTCTTGAAGCGGGGAATGAACAATAGCGGGTCATAACCGAAACCGTTCTTGCCTTTCGGCCGCAGGCCGATGAGCCCCGAGCAGCTTCCCGACACCAGATCCACGATGCGCCGGCCGTCCACCAGGGCCACGAAGCAGCGATAACGGGCCTGGCGCTTGGAAAGCGGAACGTTCTTCAGCGCCCTTAATAATTTCCGATTGTTCTTTTCATCGGTGGCGCCGGCGCCGGAGAACCGCGCGGAATAAATGCCGGGGGCGTTGCCGAGGGCCTTCACTTCCAGCCCCGAATCTTCCCCCATGGTGAGCTTGCCGGTGTAAAGCGCGATCGTCGCCGCTTTTTTAAGAGCGTTGGCCGCGAACGAATCGCCGTCCTCTTCTATTTCCGGCAGGTCGGGATAATCGTCCAACGACGTGATGCGTAACGGCAGATCAGCAAGCAGCTCCTTGATCTCCTGAAGTTTCTTTTTATTGCGGGTGGCGACGAGAAGTTCCTTCATCCCAAATCTTTATGCGCCTTTCCAGTTGGCAAGAACGCTCTTCTGGACCTCAAAGAGCTCGCGGATGCCTTTTTGGGCGAGATTGATGAGGCCGTCGGCCTGTGTCTTGGAGAATGGCTTTCCTTCGGCGGTCCCCTGGATCTCCACGAAGTCGCCGCTCTTGAGCATCACGATGTTCATGTCCGCATCGGCCTTGGAATCTTCCTCGAAATTGAGATCCAGCAAAAGTGTCTCCTTGAGAATGCCTACGCTCACCGCGGCGACATAACTGTTGACGGGAACTCCCGTGAGCACCCCCAGGCGATTAAGCTTCACGAACGCGTCGACCAGCGCCACGAACCCCCCCGTGATGGAGGCGGTGCGCGTTCCCCCGTCGGCCTGAATGACATCGCAGTCGATCTTGACGGTCCGCTCGCCCATGAGGTTCATATCGATCACCGAACGCAGCGACCTCCCCACCAGCCGCTGGATCTCCTGGCTGCGGCCGGAGGTCGATTTCTCACGCGCCACACGCGTGGAGCACGAACGGGGCAGCATGCCGTACTCGGCGGTCACCCAGCCGCTCCCCGATCCCTTGAGAAAAGGCGGCACGGCCTCTTCGACGGAAGCGGTGCAGATGACCCGGGTGTCGCCGAACTCGATGAGGCACGAGCCCTCAGCGTACTTGGTGTAATTCTTGGTGATCTTAATCGGCCGGAGCTTGTCCGGCGCGCGTCCATCGTTACGGGTCATGGCTCATTCTCTTTCTTTAGCGGTTGGCGGCACCGGTTTTCTTTAACGCCTTCGCACCGATATCCCTGCGATATTGCCCCTTCTCGAACGAAATCTTCCCAACGGCCGCATAAGAGCGTTTGACGGCGTCCGCCAGCGTCCCTCCCCAGGCGGTCACCCCCAGAACCCTTCCACCGGCGGTCAACATCTTCCCATCGGAGCGCCTGGTCCCGGCGTGAAACACCTTTGTCTGGGGCAAGCGGCCGGCCTCGGCAAGTCCGGAGATCTCCTTCCCGTTCTCATACGGTCCGGGATATCCTCCGGCGGCCAGCACAACGCACACGGCGCTCTGATCGGATACCTGAAGCGTCCGGCCCTTGAGCTTCCCGTCGATCGCCGCCAGCATCAATTCCAGCAGATCATCCTTAAGTCTAGGCAGGATCACCTGCGTTTCCGGGTCGCCAAAGCGGACATTATATTCCAGGACCTTCGGGCCGTCCTCGGTGAGCATGAGCCCCGCGTAAAGGACGCCTACGAAAACCGCGCCCTCCCGGGCCATGCCTTCAATGGTCGGGCGGATGATCTTCTCGGAGATGCGTTCCAGCAATTCGTTTCCCACGCCGGGAACCGGTGAATACGCCCCCATGCCGCCCGTATTGGGGCCTTCATCATTATCAAAGATCCGCTTATGGTCCTGGGAGGGCGCAAGCAGGACAAAATCCCGCCCATCCGATATCGCGATGATCGAAACTTCCTCTCCGGAGAGGCCGTCCTCGACCACCACGCTGGAACCGGCCTCCTTGAATATCTTTTTCTCCATCATATCGGAGAGCGCCGCGTCCAGTTGGGAAAAATTCTTGCAGATAACAACGCCCTTGCCGGCCGCCAGGCCGTCGGCCTTGATGACCAGCGGATAATCGGATTCCGGAACGACCCTGAAAACGTGCCGCGCCTTCCTTGGTTCGGTGAAAACCTGGAATTCCGCCGTCGGGATGCCGTGACGGTGCATGAATTCTTTGGCGAAGGCCTTGCTGCCCTCGAGTTTCGCGGCCGCCTGGGAAGGACCGAATATCTTCAATCCTTCCTTGCGGAATTCATCGACGATCCCGGCGACCAACGGCGCCTCCGGCCCCACGATCGTGAGGTCGATCCGCTTTTCCTTGGCGAAATGCAAAAGTCCCGCAATGTCATCGGCCGCGATATCGACGCAGAGCGCATCTTCGCCGATACCGCCGTTGCCCGGCGCGCAGAAGATCTCTTTTACTTTGGGACTTTGTTTGATCTTCCAGATGAGCGCGTGTTCCCGACCGCCGGAACCGATCACGAGGATTTTCATAGAAACCTTGGGTAAGAGGTCACAAGTCACCAGCCACCGGTCATCATAAATTGTCAGATGAACGTGCGACTGGTGACCCTAAATTTTCAACTGAACTTCAACTTCGGCGCGCCTTCCAGCACTTCGCCGATGTCCCAGCAGACAACCCCCTGCTCCTTGACGAGACTCACCACCGCCTGGACGTTGGTCGGGGCGACCACGAGGATCATTCCGATCCCCATATTGAAGGTGCGGAACATTTCGGCGTCGTTGACGCGGCCCTTTTTCTGGATGCTCTTGAAGATCTCCGGGATGTCCCAGGCGCCGGCCTTGATGGAAAGGCATTTCCCTTCGGGAACGACCTTGGTGAGCTTCTCGTAGAACGCGCCGCCCGTGTTGTGCGCGATGGCGCGCACGTTGAATTTTTCCAGGACCTTGAGGACCGGCTTCACATAGATGCGTGTGGGCTCCAGAAGCACCGAAGAATGTTTCTTCAGCTCGGCGGCGGTGAAGACCTTGCGCACGAGCGAATAGCCGTTGGAGTGAATGCCGCTGGAGGCGAGCCCGATGATCCTATCCCCGGCCTTCATGCCGCGGCCATCGATGATCTTTTCTTTTTCCACCACGCCGACGGCGAACCCGGCCAGGTCATAATCGTCTTTTTTGTAAAGCCCCGGCATTTCGGCGGTCTCGCCCCCCACCAGACTGCAACCGGCCAGTTCACACCCGCGGGCGATCCCCTTAACGACATCCTGTAAAAGTCTGGGTTGTACCTCCCCGCAGGCGATGTAATCCAGGAAAAACAAAGGTTTGGCGCCCACGCACAGGACGTCGTTGACGTTCATGGCGACCAGGTCGATCCCTACCGTGTCGTGCTTGTTGAATTGTTTGGCCAAAAGGAGCTTGGTCCCCACGCCATCCGTCGAAGAAACAAGTACCGGCTCCTTGTAGCCCGAAGGCATGGCAAACAGCGAGCCGAACGCGCCCGTGCGGTTGAGGACCGCCGCGGACTGGGTGGCCTTCATCATCCCCTGGATGTTGCGGACGAACTCGTCGGCCCGGGCGATATCCACGCCGCTTTTCTTATACGTTAACGGTTTCGCCATGTAACAATTTCTCCTTTACGTAACGGATCCCGTTCTCAAAGATCTTCGAGCCGTCGCCAAGTACGGGCAATTCGCGCCCGGACTTCTTCAAACGCGTCCAGAACGGATGCTGCGTGGTGCGGAAATGCCGCTCCGGGTGCGGCATGAGGCCGAAGACGCGCCCGGTCTCATCGCAGATGCCGGCGATGCCGTCGACGGCGCCGTTAGGGTTTCCCGGATAATCCGTTTTCTTGCCATCGGGAGCGCAATAACGGAAAACGACCTGTCCTTTTTGCCGCAAGCGCTCCAGCATCGGGTAATCGCGGGGGACGAATTTTCCTTCCCCGTGCGCCACCGGCAAATAGATCACATCTTTGATCCCCTGCGTCCAGACACATTTGCCATCGGGCTTAAGGTGCACCCAGCGGTCCTCAAAGCGGCCGGAATCGTTGTGGGTGAGCGTCACTTCCTGATGAAAGCCATCGCCCCCGGCCGGGGCGTTGAAGCCGGGCAGGATACCGGCCTTGACCAAGATCTGAAAACCGTTACAGATGCCGATGATGAGCTTACCGTCGTCGACAAAACGGCGGATGTCCGCGCCCAGCCGCAGGCGCAGCTCGTTCGCCAGGATCTTGCCCGAGGCGATGTCATCGCCGTAACTGAACCCTCCCGGCAGCGCCAGGATCTGATATTCGGAAAGCGCGCGTTTCTTTGCGATCAGCTCGTTGACATGCACCTGGTCCACCCACGCGCCGAAATAGGCGAACGCGTACGCCGTTTCCTTGTTGCAATTGGTCCCGGCGGTGCGCAGGACAAGAACTCGGACGTCTTCGGACATGTCGTACCCTTTTGTAAAGTCACAAGACACCAGTCACACGTCACCACACATTGGGACATTTTGTGGTGACTTGTGACGTGCCCTTTGGGCACGTGACTTTGTGACTAAAAATTCTCTATTCTAATGACCCAGCGACTTCTGCCACGCCTCTTTGAGCTCGGCCAGCGACGCTTTCAGGCACGGATCCCCCTTGATGCCCTGCACCAGAAGCTGCGGCCGCGCTTCGACCTGGCCGATGGGAACGCAGGCCACATCCCGCATCCGCTGTTCAAAGGAATGGCGATTTTCCGGCGTTACTTCGACCACAAACCGCGAATGGGATTCCGAGAAAAGCGCAACGTCATCCCGCACGCTCCTTCCCTTATAAGGGACCCGCGTGAGTTCGATCGTGGCCCCCAGGTCCCCGCCAAAGGCCATTTCGGCGACGGCCACCCCCATGCCGCCTTCGGAGCAGTCGTGGGCGGAGGCGACCAGGCCTTCCGCGATCGCCTCCGCCATGGCCTGAAAGATCTTCTTGCCTTTGGAAAAGTCCACCCGGGGGACCGAACTTCCCAAAAGGCCCAGCGTGTCCCAATAGATCGAACCGCCCAGCTCGGGCAAGGTCTCGCCGATGATATAAATGTGGTTGCCCGCTTTCTTGAAATCCATGGTGACGCACCGGCGCACGTCCTCGATCACCCCGATGGCGGAAATAAGGATCGTTCCCGGGATCGCCGTGGACTTCCCCTTCTCTTTGAATTCATTGTACAGACTGTCCTTGCCGGAAATGAACGGGACCCCGTAGGCGAGCGAGGCCTTAAGGCAGCCTTGCGCGCAGCGCACGAGCCCCCCCAAGCGGTCCGGCTTGTCCGGATTGCCCCAGCAGAAATTATCCAGGATGGCGATGCGCTCCAGCGTCCCCCCGACGGCAATGATCTGGCGGAGGGCCTCATCGACGCAGCCGGCGGCCATCCAGAAGGGATCGATCATCCCGTAGCGGACGTTGATGCCGTTGGAGACCGCGATCCCCTTTTCGGAATGAAGCCGCGGTCTTAGAACGGCGGCGTCCGAAGGCGCGTCGGTTTTCGGCCCCACCAGCGGCTTGATGACGCTCGTGCCCTGCACCTCATGGTCATACTGACGGATGATCCATTCCTTGGAGGCCACGTTATAGTGGGCCAATATCTCTTTCAGCTGCTTCGTAAGGTTGGCCGGAGGAGGAGGCTTCGGCTCTTTGAGCCGGGGGCTTTTCCAGACGGCTTGCTTGGTGATATGGGGGATCCCTTCGTGAAGGAATGCCATGTCCAGATCGCAGACCTGGCAACCATGATAGAAGATCTCGAGCCGCCCGGTGCCGGTGAACTCTCCGATAACGGTGGCTTCGACGTTCTCCGCCTCAAAGACCGAAAGGAATTCCCTGATCTTTTCAGGCAGGACGGCGAGGACCATCCGCTCCTGCGATTCCGAGATCCAGATCTCCGAATAGTTCAAGCCGGCGTATTTGAGCGGGACTTTCTCAAGCTCCACCCGGGCCCCGGTCTCCTGGCCCATTTCGCCGACGGCGCTCGAGAAACCTCCCGCCCCGCAGTCGGTGATCGCCGTGAACAGGTCCCAATCGCGCGCCTTCAGCAGCACGTCCATCACTTTTTTTTCCTCAATGGGGTTGCCGATCTGCACCGCTCCGGAGGAGATCGTTTCCGATTCCTCGGTGAGCTCCCCGGAAGAGAAGGTCGCCCCATGGATGCCGTCGCGTCCGGTGCGTCCCCCGACCGCCACGATGAGATCGCCCGTGTGGACCTTCTTCACAACTTTGTCTTTCGGGATCAGTCCAACGTTGCCGCAGAACACCAGGGGATTGCCCACGAACTTGTCATCGAACAGGACCGCGCCGTTGACCGTCGGGATCCCCATCTTGTTGCCGTAATCGCGGACCCCGGAGACGACCCCTTTCATCACGCGCCTTGGATGGAGCGTTCCGGCGGGCAGCCGGCTGAAAGGCAGGTCGGGTCTGGCAAAACAGAACACATCCGTGTTGCAGATGGGCTTGGCGCCCAACCCGGTTCCCAGCGAATCCCGGATGACGCCCCCGACGCCGGTGTTGGCCCCGCCGAAGGGTTCGAGCGCCGAGGGGTGATTGTGCGTTTCCACCTTAAAGCAGACGTTGGTCTCCTTATCGAAAGCGATGACCCCCGCGTTGTCGTGAAAGACCGAAACGCACCAGGGTTTGTTGAGGGTCTTCGTCGCCTTGACGATGGTCGATTTGAGAAGATTGCGGATGAGGGTCGTTTTGACCTTGCCGTTTTCCTGGAATTTATATCGGATATTGCCGCGAAAGGTCTTGTGATGGCAATGCTCGCTCCAGGTCTGGGCGACCGTTTCGAGTTCCAGGTCCGTCGGGTTGCGACCGAGGGCGCGGAAGTGCTTGCGGATCGCCTTCATTTCATTGAGATTGAGGAACAGTTGTCCCCGGCGGCTGATCTCCATGAGCTTGCGGTCGCTCGCCTTGATGAGCTCCACCGTCACCAATTGGAATTTTTCGACCGGGGGAGCTTCGTTGAGATCGTTGGGGCGGGTCGATCTTTCGTTTTCCTTCTGCTGCAATTTTCCGTAATCAACCACGTGCTGGAT
>JAHFFX010000126.1 GCA_023247755.1 Candidatus Omnitrophota bacterium
TTTTTGAAGTAACCGTTCTTGTGCAGTTTGAGGATCCCGGCCACCGACGCCGCCGAGGCCGGTTCCACGAAAACCCCTTCCGCGGCGAGCAATTTATAAGCGTTGAGGATTTCTTTATCGGTGACCGAATCGATGCGTCCGCCGGATTCGTCGCGCGCCGCTTCGGCGGGCTTCCAACTGGCCGGATTGCCGATCTTGATGGCGGTCGCGATGGTCTCCGGGTGCTTGACGGGTTTGCCTTTGACGATGGGGGCGGCATTCGCGGCCTGGAACCCCAGCATTTGGGGAAGCTGTTTCGAACGTCCCGCCTGTTTGTATTCCTTATATCCTTTCCAGTAGGCCGTGATGTTGCCGGCGTTGCCTACGGGAATTGCGTGGAATTCCGGCGCGTCTTTTAGGGCATCGCAGATCTCGAAGGCGGCGGTCTTCTGCCCTTCGATGCGGAAAGGGTTGATGGAATTGACCAGCGCGACCGGATATTTCGCGGTGATCTCCCGGACAAAATTGAGCGCGTCGTCGAAGCTCCCCTTGATGGCCACGACCTGCGCTTGGTGGATCATCGCCTGGGCGAGTTTGCCGAGGGCGATGTTGCCATCGGGAATGAGCACGATGCATTTCATGCCGCAGCGCGCGGCGTAGGCGGCCGCCGAGGCCGAGGTGTTGCCGGTGGAGGCGCACATGACCGTTTTGGTCCCCGCTTCCCTGGCCTTGGAGATCGCCATGGTCATGCCGCGGTCCTTGAAGGAGCCGGTGGGATTGAGCCCTTCGTATTTCAAATAGACGTCGAGACCCAGCAATGCCGACAAGGTTCCCGAAAGGATCAGCGGAGTGTTGCCTTCGTGAAGCGTGACAATGGGGGTCTTCTCGGACACCGGAAGGAATTTCCGGTATTCTTCAATGATGCCGCGCCAGGCCATGTTTACAGTTTCTCCCTGCGGATGGCGACGGGTTTGCTTTTGACCACGGAGAGATTGTAGATCTTCGCCAGCGCGAGCCTCAGCATCTTCTCCTGCGCGGAGTCGGTGAGGATGATGACGGGGACGACCGAGCTTCCGGTCTGGCTTTTCTGCGTGACCGATTCGATGCCGATGCCGTGCTTGCCCAGGATGCCGGAGATGGTCGCCAGGACCCCCGGCTTGTCCACGGCCATGAAACGCAGATAGTACTTGGAATAGATCTTCTCGATCTTGCGGAGTTTGAAGCTCGCGATGTCCTGAAAGAGGTTGCCGACGGTCATGGCGGTGAAGACGTCGTGCCGCGCCGCCAGGTTGATCAGGTCGGAGATCACTCCCGAGGCGGCGGTCATCTGGCCCGCTCCCTGCCCGTACAGGAGAATGTCCCCCAGCGGGTCGGTGTCGAGGAATATGGCGTTGAAGATCCCGTTGACGGACGCCAGCGGATGGTCCTTGGGGATCAGGGTCGGCTGCACGCGGACCTCGATCTCGTTCTTGACCTTCTTGGCGATCGACAGCAGTTTGATGGTGAGCCCCAGACTTTCGGCGTAATCGATGTCGATGTGCGAAATGTGGCTGATCCCCTCCACATGCATGTCGGAGATCTTGATGGATTTCCCCAGCGCCAGGAACACGAGGATGGCGAGCTTGTAGGCGGAGTCCATGCCGCTCACATCGAGCGAGGGGTTGCTTTCCGCGTAGCCCAGGCGCTGGGCCTCCTTGAGCGCCTGCGAAAAGGTGCAATGCTTTTTGGTCATCTCGGTCAGGATGTAGTTGCAGGTGCCGTTGATGATCCCGTAAAAGCCGTTGAACTTGTTGCCGGCAACCCCTTCCGTGATGAGCTTGATGATCGGGATGCCCGCCCCGACCGACGATTCGAAATAGATGTTGCGGTCCTTGGCCTTGGCGATGCGGAACAGTTCCTCCCCGTGTTCGGCCAGGAGCGCCTTGTTCGCGGTGATGACGTGCTTGCCGGAGCGGAGGGCGCCGATGACGATCTCCTTCGCCGGATGGATCCCGCCGATCAGTTCGACCACGACGTCGATGTCGCCGCGGGAGATGACGTCCTGGAATTTGGTGGTGAGGATGGTCTTGCCCAGCCCCCGGGTGTTCTTCTTGTGGATGCTGCGGTCGCAGACGATTTTAAGTTCGAACTCGCTGTTGAACTTGTTGCGCAGGAAATTCTCGCGGCTTCGGAGGAATTTGACCACCCCGGAACCGACAACACCATAACCGATGAGGCCGATATTGAGCCGATTCATTTCGCTCTTTCCTTGTAGTAATCCACGATCTTATTGAGGACGAACTCCGCCTGCGTGCTCAGCTTCTGAAATGTGAGGCGCGTTTCATAAATGATCCCCGGAAGTTTCTCAACGCACCCCAGGACCTTCCCTTCCAAGTAAACGGTGCCCGTGAGATACGGGGTTTTCAATTCGATGCACAGGGTGCTCTCCGGTTTGTAATACTGTGCGGTCAGGAAACACATTCCCCCCATGCTGATATTCTTCAGCTGGGAAGCATCGAACCTTCTTTGTGGATGTTCCTTGTCGTAATAGGCCAGGATGAAGTGTTTGGTGATGCGAAGATAACGTCTGCGTTCCTCCTTGTTCCAATCGACGGTCATGGCTCACCTCTCTGGGTCAATAATATCAAATGAAATCGGGGCGGACGGATTCGAACCGTCGACCTCTTGTACCCCATACAAGTGCGCTAGCCAAGCTGCGCTACGCCCCGTAGATTCCGTGTCACGGAACCCGTGGCACGGGTCACGGGTTACTCCGCTTTCCGCTGGCGGCGCATGAGGTCCTCCACCGCCTTGCGGGGTTTTTTGTTCTTATAAATGATCCGGTAGACTTCCCGGGTGATGGGCATATCGATCCGCAATTTTTGATCGAGGCGATGGACCGCCTTGGCCGTCTCCACTCCTTCAGCGACCATCTGCATGGAAGAGGTGATCTGTTTGATGCTGCGGCCTTTTCCCAATGCCTCCCCCACGGAGCGGTTGCGGCTTCGGGGGCTCATGCAGGTTGTCACCAGGTCGCCTAACCCGGTGAGCCCGAAGAAGGTTTCTTTTCTGGCGCCGAGGGCTTTCCCGAGACGGGTCATTTCGGCGAGCCCGCGGGTCAGTATGGCGGCTTTGGTATTGGTCCCGAACCCCAGACCGTCGCAGACCCCGCTGGCGATGGCAATGATGTTCTTGACACTGCCTCCCAGTTCCACTCCCACAACATCGTCATTGGTGTAAATGCGAAAATGCCGGGAATGAAAGATCGTTTGTAACGCTTGGGCGAACTTTGCGTCCCGGGCCGCGATGACCGCCGTCGTCGGGATCTCCCTGGCCACTTCCATGGCGATCGTGGGGCCGGACAATACGGCCAAGGGCACGCGGCCTAAGCTCTTTTCAATGATCTGGGACATCCGCATGAGACTGGCGCAGTCGATCCCCTTGATGACGCTCAGAAATGCTTTCCCGCGGAGGTCCAAGTGCTTTAGGCACTCAAGGACCCCTTGCAGATACTGCGATGGGACCGCCAGGACCACCAGGCCGCACCCCTGGATCGCGCTTTTCAGGTCCGTCACAAGTTCAACCTTGGGTGGGATTTTCACTCCCGGCAGGAATTTACTGTTGATACGGGTCTTGCGCACCTGCCGGACATAATCGGGAAAAGCCCCCCACAGCCGAACGCGGTACCCCTTTCTGGCCAGATGAACGGCCAAAGTGGTCCCCCACCCGCCATCCCCAATAATAGAAATATTTGTCAAACGGTCGGACACGAATTCCTATCTCGGACGATCAAGTTCGTCGAAAGGCCAAGATGGCGAGGGAGTTTCCCCGATCAATGCCTGACGAATAGTATGAGTATTATATATAAGGAGCGGGACGGTTCAAGGGAAAATTCAACAGCGTACGGCGGGGCGGTAATCCCTATGTGTAGTGAGAATCAGGGGCTGGAAGGCGCCGGGACAGGGTTCAGTTTGACCTCAAAAAGCGAAAAGTGCTCGTTTTCATACATCTTGGTAAAACCCGGAAGGCTTGCGGGCGGCGCATAGTAACGCATGAACACCACGTAATTGACCTTGTAGGTCTGGACGGCCTTAACCAGGGCGCTTTCCAGGCCTGGCGCTCGGTCCAGAAGCACCTTGAAGGATTGGATGTCGTTGAGTCGCCGTTGCCACTCCCGGGCGGCTTGATAATCGAACCCGATGATGCCACAATCCCGATAGCAGACCAGGATCTTCCTTTCGGAAAGGATGCGAAACCCCCCCATTTCCATGTCGTTGGGGGCAAGGATATAGGCGTTCTTCGGAGTGTGGTCGCGGACGTAGCGTTGCATGTCTTCCCAGGAATCCTGCAGTGCCCAGAATCCCACTTTGTTTTTCACCGCCTGCAAGTGCGTGTAATGGATGTGCATATAGGAACAGGTCATCACTACGATGGGGACCAGAAAGAAATATTTCTTAAGATCCGGGAAACGGAGCCACTTTCGCCGCAGCTGGGACAGCAAGGCCAAGGCCGCGAGAAGCCCGGTCCCATAGACCCATTCATCCACGACCCGAAATTCCAGATTGAGGAGCCGGGCCGTTTTCCAGATGCCAAAGCCGCAGGCGGCCGTCAATGTTCCCCACAGGAGGATCAGCGCGATCTTGCCGGGCCGTTTTTCTCCCGACCATGTTTTATCCAGGAACAATGAAAAGATCAGGACCCCGGCCGCAAGTATCTTGATGATATCATCAAGGTATAACAAGCTGACGGCCGAAACCGACAGTAACACCCCCAGAAGGTTGGACCGACGGCAAGTTTGGATGACGGCCAACAAGGTATATCCCATCAGAAAATAGGAAAGGAATTGGGTGTTGCGGACCAGGTTGAGATCAACCACAAAACGGACCGGATGCAGGTAGCTGAATACGAACGAGACCAGCAAGAGAAGCGTTGCGGACAGGGCAACGGTCTGCACCCTCCGGTCGCGGCGGAACTCGGGATTATGCAGGGCGTTGAGGAGATAGAAAAGCGCCAGGGTCAGAAAGGGGCGCAGCGCCAAAAGCGCCGCCGTGGCGTTCCGGAAAATGAGTTCGTAAGGGATTTCCCGGAAAAGAAAGTTCTGCGGGCAGGCCAGCAGGAAAAGCGGGATCCATTCCTGGGGGCCCGGCGGCGCGAAGGTCCGATGCGCCAGGAATTTCTGGACGTTCCAGGCGATGAACGGCAGGGCGGCCGTGAGATAAATAACGACGGATCGCAGCAGGACCTTCCAGCCGTGCTTCCTCTGCTGCCAGATCAGGAAGACCATCAGGTAGAACATGGGGAAAACACTGTACAGCGCGTGGAAGTTGGTCGCCACCCCCAGGATCGCCGCCGCCAGCAGAAAACGATCCCGATAGAAATAATAAATTCCCGCAAAGACGATGGCGATGGTGAATTCCTGGTGGGAGAACGTCCGGTAAAGGAATTCCTGCTCCCGCATCAGCACGATCGAGGCCGCAACGCACGCAAAGGCGGCGAACCTCTCCCGGGCGATCAACCGCCACAGCTTGAACCAGAAAAGGAACAGGACATAACGCGAGATCAGATAGAGCGTGAAGTAGGCCGTGGGGACCTGGCCGACGTTGATGAACCTGGCCAGCAACGGATAAAAGAACGAAGTAAAGTTCTGTTTGAGACTTTCGACGTAGTAATCCCCGGGATAGAGATGGGGGTCGATGAGACTCTTCAGCAGAGGGATCTCGAGGTGCTGGTCGTCCCAGCCGTACTGGTAGCCGTTGGTGAGGAGAAAAACGACCAGCAGATAAAGAGCGATCAGCCAGTCGTTCAGTAAAACGTTCTTGAGGCGATGGGGAAACATCCTACTTCCAGACGAAGAGTTCGCGCCAGACCTCGTACATGTAGGCGGCCCCCCAGCGCAGGACCTGCAGTTTGCGCTCCCCCCCTTCCCGGGCGGGTTCGTCCCCGGGAATATCGGCCACTTTCAGTTTTTTTTTGGCGGCGCGGATGGACAACAGCGGTTCCCAGCTGATGCGGGTGCCGAAAAGTTTTTCTTCTTTTTGGTAGCTGGAGTCTTTGTCCAGATCAAGTTCCGAGATCAGGCTTTTTTTGTAGGCGCGGTAGATGACCATGGCGTCGGTGTAGCGGCCGCCGTGCAGCAGGTTGATGAGGTTGGTGAACAGTTTGTTCCCAAATCCGGTGATGGCATCGTCATCATAGCTCTTTGCCCCCTCGGCGTACCGGGAGACGATGACCATGTCATACCCTTCCTTCATTTTCTTGACGCATTCCGGAATGAGCTCCGGGATCGAATTGCCATCGGGGCTGAAGGTCAACAGGACGTCCCCGGTCACGTGCGGCAGGGCCTCCATGTAGGCGTGGCGCATTCCCTTTTCCTTCTGGACAACGATCGGGTATCCCATTTGCCGGCAGTATTCGATGGTCCCGTCCGTAGATTGACCGTCCACGATGAGGAGCTGGTCGTACCATTCCTTTTTGATCTTGGGCATGATCGTCTTCATGCCGTTGACCTCGTTGAGGGTCGGGATGAGGAGCGTGACCTTCATGGGAGAACCGCCCGCCGGGTAGGATCATTCATGGGGGTATTATACATTTTGGGAAAGGAAAGTGTATGGATTTCTCGGAATTTCTTGAGCCGAAAAACGGTAGGAGAAAGACGCTGAATACCTCAGGCTGCAGTTTTTCCGGCGATTGAACTTCCTCGGGAATTCCGGATAAAACGTGCTATACATTCAAATGGAATTTTGTTATAATTTGGCACTTTTGTAGAGATTTGCGGAATTTTATCCTTTATAAACTTGCTGGCGTAGCTCAGTTGGTAGAGCAGCGGTTTTGTAAACCGCGGGTCGGGGGTTCGAAACCTCTCGCCAGCTCTGTAATTATCTTCATTTGTTAGATCTGGGCAGATACCCAAGTGGTCAACGGGGGCAGACTGTAAATCTGCTGCACACGCTTCGGAGGTTCGAATCCTTCTCTGCCCATTGGGTGTTGAGTGTTAAGTGTTAAGGGTTAAGGGTTAAGGGTTAAGGGTTAAGGGTTAAGGGTGACCCCCTTAACACTTAACACTTTCAACTTGACGTTAATG
>JAHFFX010000127.1 GCA_023247755.1 Candidatus Omnitrophota bacterium
TGTCGCTGGGGACGGAACTTCCCGAGGACCCGGACCCCAAAGCGCTTTCCGAGTTCATGATCAAACGCGAAGAAGCCGACCCGGAACATTTTTCGGACCTTTCGGTCACCATCGTCAAGCTCATCGGCCAGGGGGAATACGTTCTGGCCGAGCCGGGAAAACCCAAGCTCGGGCACTTCGGTCTCGCCGTGCAGGATTATACCCATGCCACCGCGCCCAATCGTCGCTATGTCGACATCATCGTGCAAAGGCTCTTGAAGGCCCTTCTCGACGGCGGCAACGCCCCTTACACCAAGACCGAACTGGCGACGCTGGCCGACTGGTGCACCGAACGGTCCGTCAGCGCCCGGAAGGTCGAGCGCTTCATGCGCAAGGTCGCGGCGGCGGTTCTATTGCGCAAACGCATCGGGGATATTTTTGAGGCCATTGTCACCGGCGTTTCCGAGAAAGGCACGTACGCTCGGCTCATTAAGCCGCCCGCGGAAGGCCGTATCATGCGCAACGAAAAAGGCCTCGACGTCGGAGAAAAGGTTTTGGTGAGATTGATCCAGCTCGATCCGGAAAAAGGGTACATCGATTTCGAACGGGTCCAAAGAAGATGACCCGGGCGGATCCAGCGCTGCCTAACCCAAGAAAAGAGATCGCATGAAAAGACCGCGGCTTTGGGGGGCGTGCGGACTGTGGCTTCTGGTGTGCGCCAGCTGCGCCACGGCCGGCAAGAATCCCCCGGCGGTCCCCACCGCCGATACTCCTTCTCTCAAGCTCCTGCAGCATTTCATGGAAGGTGAACCCCTGCCCCAGCCGGCCTTTCCGTTGGACCAGCCTGGTTGGGGCGAACCATTGGATTACGAAAAGTTCGGTGAATTCCAGAACGTCGGCACGCCGCAGTTCAGATTCGTCGTCAAGGACGGCGAGAACCTCAAGCAGGCCGTCGGTGCCGGGATCTATCCCAACGAATTGGCCATCACCCAGCAGCCGCTTTTCCACCAGTACAAAGAAGAAGGGGCTCTGCAAGGTTCGCATTGGTCGTGGCTCAAATCCGACGATCTGCAGAAGGCCTTCTTTGTCTGGGCCATGGCGCCGGAGGAGAAGGGCGCCAAGACCTTCTTCACGGCGATGATCCTGGAAAAAGCGGGACACCTGATCCCCGCCATCAAGGCCTACTACGCGACCCTGGTGCATTTTCCGCGTTCGGCGGTCTGGGGAGAGGACAAGAATTTCGTCTGGTACGTGGGGCCGGCCTCGATCGAGGCGATCCGCCGGATCCTGCGCGATCATCCTCAGCTGGGATGGGACCTGGTCGATGCCTCCGCAAAAGTGGAAGGCGGTTTGGACACGAACTTGTCCAACGATGTCATTACGGTCAACCCGGGCCGGTTCGTGAGAAAGACCCTGGCCGAACGCCATAGCGAGCTTCCCCAGATTGAGAAGCTGAAGATCCTCGAGACCCGCGGCAAAGGCAAGGTCACACTGGTCCAATTCGCCAACGGCCACTGGCAGATGCGGGTGGATGGGAAACCTTTTTTTATCAACGGGATCACTTATCACCCGACGGAAGTTGGCCTCGGGCCCCATAACGACGAACGGTTCCTTGATAAATGGATGTTCACCGACAAGGACCATAACGGGCGCATCGATGCTGCTTATGATGCTTGGGTGGACGCGAACCGCAACGACCGGCAGGATCCCGATGAGCCTTCGATCGGGGATTTCCAGCTTCTTGCGGACATGGGCGTCAACGCCATCCGCTTCATGATCCCCAACCGTAACCTGACCGAGTACGATCCTTCCCTGATCAACAAGCCGCTGCTGCGGGAAATGACGGAAAAATTCGGCATCCGGATCATCGCCTGCGACCTGCTGGGGGCGTATACCCAAGGGTCCGGCGCCAGCTGGGAAAAGGGCACGGATTACACCGACCCCGAACAGCTCCGGAAGATGAAAACGCTCGTGCGCTCGAAGGTGCTGGACCTGAAGGACGAGCCCTTCGTGCTCATGTGGATCCTGGGCAACGAGAACAACATGGCCGCGGACTATATGGGGGTCAACGCCACCCGCACCAACGCCTCGGTCCATCCGGAGGCCTACGCCCGTTTCCTCAACGAGGTCGCGGCAATGATCCACGAACTTGATCCCGATCATCCGGTGGCCGTCGGCAACATCGAGTTCAATTTGCTGGATTCTTACGCCAAATACGCGCCGGCCCTCGACATCGTCGGCATGAATTCCTACCGCGGAAAGGAAGGTTTTGGTTCACTGTGGGAAGATGCCAAGGCCATGTTCGACCGCCCGATGCTGATCACCGAGTACGGCGCCGATGCTTATTTCGAAGGAAAGGGCGAAGATGAGGACGGGCAACTGGAATATGACCGGGGGAACTTTCGCGACATCATTTTCCATCAGGCGGGCGGGCCTTCCACCGGCAACGCCATCGGCGGCGTCCTCTTTCAATATCTCGATGAATGGTGGAAGGACACCCGGGGCGACCCGGAGAACCACCAGCAGACCGAGTCGGCCTTCAAATCCCCCATGCCCGACGGCTACGATCACGAGGAATGGTTCGGGATCGCGGGGCAGGGCAATGGCGAGAACTCACCCTTTAAGCGGCAACTCCGCAAGACCTATTTCTTCTATCGGGACAATGCCCGATAAATCTTCATCAATTCTCCATCCAAAACACATATTTTACGTTTAGTCTCTTTTGAAAGCCCTTCCTTCACCGGTTTGTAAAATTCCGCTTTAGATGGCATACTTTAGGGGTATTTTTTGTTTGCAAGGAGACCTTACCATGCTGGGGATCGCCGGAATTCTATTGGCAATTGTTCTGTTCGGTTCGGGTTGCGTCACCGCTTCTTCGGCCGACCGAGGCGCGCTGTTCTCCCGCAAGGTCCTGCAGACCGCCCTTACCGAGGTCAGCAAATACGACGGGATCGACCGAGCGGAAGCGATCACTCTCGCGCAAAGCGAAATGGTCTACCGGGGCCGGGAGGCGGCGTATCGGCTGGATCAGCCCCAGATCGAGGAGGTCGGCATGGCGCTGTGGGTGGTCCGATTTCATCCGATCGTCCGTACATTGAAGGACCGCCGCAAGTTTCCCGTCTCGGAGGTCGCCATCAACCGCCAGAACGGGCAGCTCCACTTCCAAGATGTCTGGCGGGAATGATGATGCATTTAAAAATCAATCGCTAAGGAGAACAATCGTGATCACGTTTCGAAATATCGCTGGGATCGCCTCCGGGACGGCCTTTTTTGTGTGCACGCTCGTCTTGGGGGGCGCGGAAGCCGCCCGCAAGCCGGATCTTACGGAATTCCTTTCCAAATCGGATGCCGTTGTGGAAGGGACGGTCACCGGCATCCGGACGGTCGCCGCCCGAAGCGTACCGGTGCGCATCGAACAGGCGGACGAATCGCTGGTCATGGAAGTGGGCGGGATCCTGAGCGTTTCTTTCCGGGTGGAAAAAGTGTTCGGCGGGAGTCTTTCGGCCGGGGATACGATCGAGATCTATGTCTATCCGGATCTCCCCCAGGAAAAGAGCGAACTGATGCAGGACGGCCATTATGTCCTGATCTTAAAGAAGCACAAGGTCAAAGATGGTTTTCACGTGGCCGGCTGGGGGCGCGCCAGCTGGTTCGTTTTTGAGGTGGACGGGCGCTCCAAGATCAAATCCTGGGAACAGCCGTTCGAGGTCCGCAAGAGCGAAGATTATCTGGATTACGATGAATTTAAGGAAGGCCTGCTGGGAACGCTGCAGCACCAGGGGAAGCTTTAGAAGGTATACGGGAAGCGAAGTTCAACGGTAAAGTCCGGCGAGTCCGCGGTCAATCCGACCCCCACCGCAAAATCCACCGACGATCTCTCCGAGATCGCCCAGTTCAACCCCGCCTTGAAGTTCGCCACATTAAGGAAGGATCCTGACACCGCTTCGTTATTGCGTTGCGTTTTGAACGTGATGCTGTGATCGAACGAGAAATTGATGGCGGTCTGATAGCTTAAGGCGATCGCGGTCCCGAGACTGTAGCCAAGCGTATCGCCGGGCTCGATCTCGCCGATATTGTCAATGGTCCGGCCGAAACTGTGCGTGTAATTGAGACTGCTGAAGATGACAACGGGATCGCTCGACTTGGCGGCGATGAGGGAGCTGCGGATCGCCCAGTGCCCGGTCCCGAGGCCAATGTCGTTATTGTAGGGTTCTTCCCCGGAATTGGTTTTGACATTGAGCGCGGCGATCAGGTCCGGCACGATGCCGTTCTCCCAGGCGATCTGGCGGCTGGCGCCGAACTCGATGTCCCCGAGCCCGCCGGCGGTCTGGGTCGTTTCTCCGGTGGAGGACGTTCGGGTGAAATCGTCATGTTCCTCCCTAAAGGGGATCTTCAGTTCGGTCTGAAGGTTATTAAGAAGCCCGTACTTAAAAGCGAAAGTTTCCACGAAGATGTCGCGGCGGATCCGTTCGGTGGCGATGTCTCCTATGGCGAACGCGTCAAGCAGGAGAATGCCGTTAACGGTGATGCGGTTCGAGGAGAAATGGGCGTAGGTGAAGCTCGGTTCGGCCGTCAGCGTTCCTTTGGGGAGCAGGATGCTGCCTTTTTGCTGCAGGGTACGCTCGATGGATTCGGTCTTCTTGATGGAAGTGACATCGGAATCAGCCGATGCCTGGGAAGAACTAAGCTTTGGTTTACTGGCCGCCTCGCCGGCTGCGGCCAGCTCGAACTCGGATTGCGCCGGGACCTTGCTTAAGCCGCCGGCGATCGTCAGTTGCGCCGGGATGCCGCTGCCTGCGGTGTACTCATCGAGCGCCGGATCGGAAACTTTTTGCAGCTGGCGGTTCTGAGCGAGGATCTCCGCGACGACCTGG
Source organism: Candidatus Omnitrophota bacterium (assembly GCA_023247755.1). Classification (GTDB taxonomy): domain Bacteria; phylum Omnitrophota; class Gorgyraeia; order Zapsychrales; family JAHFFX01; genus JAHFFX01. Next base: position 4,854 of record JAHFFX010000127.1, read on the forward strand.
CGGACCTGTTCGCGGATTATCGCGTCCTTATGGTTCGCGGCGGAAAGATCGAACCCGTCCGTTTGGGGGGTTCCCGCGGCGGCATTGCTGGCCAATTGCCGCTCGAATTCCTTCTTGACTTCCTGGGCGATCAGCCCGGGAAGTTCTTTTTTTACTTCCTGGTAGACCTCGTCCTTGAGCTCGGCTTTGAGCTGGAGGATAAGTTCTTCGCTGATCTGGGTGGGATACTGGGAGGAATAGCCGGTCTTAAGCGTGGAAGCGAAGAAGACCACCACCATCGCGCCGAGCAGTATTAAGTTCCGGAGATTTAAGAATGGAGGATTGGGCACAGGGAAAAATTAGAATTCGTTCGTGAAAACGGTCGGCAATATCCTGCCTGGTTCGATTAATCTTCTCATAACTTTATAATCCGCGACAACAAAATCTTCTTTTTTTACTTTGAGGGCGTAATCGTTCTGCTGCTTCTTGCCCTTCTTCTCGATGACGAGGCCGATCCCGTCCAGCCACATGTTCTGGAACTTGTCCGCCTTAAGGCTCAGGTTGCCGGCGGCCGGGTCCGCAATGAACACGCGGTCCGCCATAACGCCTTTGACGATGACAAAATGCCGGTAGTTCTTGAACTTGATGGGGACGAGGACCGGTTTTCCAAGTTTGCGGAGGAAATCCAGGTCCATCTTGTAACCGGTGACCTTGTATCCTTTGGCCTTCGCGAAGTTCTTAAGGTCCAGCAGAGAGAAGCCGCGGCGTTCCTTGACCTTCTCAAGCGGCGTGGTCTGCAGGAGGTAATTGATGATATCCGTCTCGGTGACCCGGTCGTTGAGGAAATAATTGAGGAGCGTCGAGAGTCCGGCGGGGCCACAGCTGAAATCAAGGCTCTGATTGACGATATTGCGGTGTTTGATCTCTTTTAAAGGCGTTACCGCCTTGTTCATGCGGACACCGCCGGCTTGGAAGCTGGCGGCGGAAGCCGCGGCAGGCAACCCCACGGAAAACATTAACGCCGTGAACAATGCGATGGTTTTCGAGAAATTCATGGAAATGAATATACACTGTTGGAAGGATTTTGGCAAATCCTTTGCCGCCAGCATTATTCTAGCGGGATCACCGCGAAATTGTTCAGATTGTTGCTGTTGGTGAGCGTATCCACGGTCGAATTGATGAGGACGACCATGTTGATCTGGACCGGGACCGAGCTGCCGGCCGCATTGACATTGACCAGAGCGCTCAGGCCGGATTGCGAGTAATCGGTGACCTGAATGCTGTTGACGGAACCGCCGCCCGAGAGACCGGCGAGGCTGTCCTTGCTGACGGCCACCTGGAACCTATCTCCGCTTTTGGATGCAATGATGTCGAGCGTGGGAGGTTTCGGAGGGGTGGGGCTATTGGGTGAATTTGGCGAATTCGGTGAATTCGGTGAATTCGGTGCGTCCGGGGCAAACGTTAAAGATGGAGCTACCGGATTCTGGGGAGCGTCCGGACTATTGGGAGCAGACGGAACATCCGGGGAATTCGGAACATTCGGACCCACCGGGCTGTTCGGGGTAACGGGGTTGAAAGGTGTGTCAGGAGAAAAAGGTTGATCCGGTGAAAATGGGCCCGACGGCAGATTGGGATTGTTAGGCACATTGGGTGAAGCCGGCGAATCCGGGCCAAACGGACTGTTGGGTAAATTGGGCGAAGCTGGAGAATCAGGGCTAAACGGACCATTAGGTGAATTTGGTGCAATCGGAGAATCAGGACCTATCGGACCGTTGGGAGAATTGGGCGCATCCGGGCTAAACGGTGATCCCGGGGTATTGGGTGAACCAGGAGCAACCGGACCGTTCGGTGAATTTGGATCTACCGGTGAAAATGGTGAATTGGGGCTGTTCGGGCTGCCCGGGTCCGAAGGTCCGTTCGGGCCTTGGGGAGAATTCGGGCCATTCGGTGAACTGGGGTTATTGGGACTGCCCGGATCTGAAGGGCCGTTCGGAGTATTGGGGCTGTTGGGGGAATTCGATCCGCTGGGTGGATTAGTGCCATTAGGATTTTGTGGTGGAGTCGGGGTTTGGGGTGTCACGATCTGAACGATCCCAGAATTGACGACCAAACCATTCCCGGAGTTAGGGGCGAAGGGACTGCTGGGGCTGGTAACCGTGGTTGGTTTCGATCCGAGGAAACCACTGTCAAAATTGAAATT